>CADEGB010000258.1 GCA_902826755.1 uncultured Gemmatimonadota bacterium | reverse complement strand
ACGCAGCTCGGCGCGCTGACGACGACCCAGGTCACCGGCCTCACGGCGGATGGCCACGGCTATTTCGTCAAACCGTGTCCGGCTCGGCGGGGTGACTACTTCGAGTTCTTTGCCGAGATCGACCTGCTCTGCGCCGTCTCGACCTGTCCCCACGGCGACATGTCGCTCCCGATCTGGGGGACCGACGCGGTGGCCGACGTGACGACGATCTGCCGCCCGATCGAGATCGAGGTCATCGACCTCGACCCCGAACTGCTGGCCAGGTGGCGATCCCCCGGGGTGGCGGAGTATCGCGGCCACCACGGCATGGCGGCGGGCTGATCGACGGTCTCGGGGCCCGTCTTCACGATCGGTTCATCGGGCGCCAGGTAGGTTGCAACACCTCGAACCCCAGCTCCTGCCCCATGGTTTTCAAGACCATCATCGAGCCGTTTCGGATTCACTCGGTTCAGGCCGTCCGCCAGATCTCCGCCGCCGAACGAGCCGCCGCGCTCCAGCGCGCGGGCTTCAATCTCTTCGGCCTGCATGGCGACGAGGTCCTGATCGACCTCCTGACCGACTCGGGCACCGGCGCCCTCTCGTCGGCCCAATGGGCGGCCATGATGGATGGCGACGAGTCCTATGCCGGGAGCAAGTCCTTCTACCGCTTCCAGGATGCCGTCACTGACATCACCGGGCTCAAGGAAGTGATTCCAACCCACCAGGGGCGGGCCGCCGAGCACATCCTGTTCACCGTGGCGGTCACGAAGGGCCAGGTGGTGCCCAACAACACCCACTTCGACACCACCCGGGCCAACATCGAGTACGTCGGTGCCGAAGCGCGCGACCTGGTCATTCCCGAAGGCCGGGTCCCGTCGTCGCTCCACCCCTTCAAGGGGAACATGGACATCGACCGGCTCGAGGCCACCATTGCGGAGGTTGGGGTCCGGAACATCCCGCTCGTGATGATGACGGTGACCAACAATTCGGGTGGCGGCCAGCCGGTGTCACTCGAGAACCTCCGGGCCGTGCGCGCCGTCTGCGACCGGCACGGGCTCCCGTTCTTCCTCGACGCCTGCCGGTTTGCCGAGAACGCCTACTTCATCAAGCTCCGGGAGCCGGGCTACGCCGACAAGACCCCCCGCGAAATCGCCCGCGAGATGTTCTCGCTCGTCGATGGGTGCACCATGTCGGCCAAGAAGGACGGGATGGCCAACATCGGCGGGTTCCTGGCCCTCAACGATGCCCGCATGGCCCAGGCAGCCAGAAACCTCCTCATTCTCACCGAGGGGTTCCCGACCTACGGCGGCCTGGCCGGCTACGACATGGACGTGATCGCGGTCGGACTCAAGGAAGTGCTCGAGGAGGACTACCTTCGCTATCGACTCCGCTCGACGGCCTACCTGGCCGAGGCGGCGGAGCGAGCCGGCGTGCCCACCGTGCGGCCGCCGGGCGGTCACGCCGTGTATCTCGATGCCAAGGCGCTCCTCCCCAAGATTCCGCCGCAACGGTACCCGGCCCAGGCACTGGCGGTCGAGCTCTATCGCTCGGGTGGCGTTCGGGGCGTTGAAATCGGCACCGTGATGTTCGGCAAGCCGCAACCCGACGGCACCGACCTACCGGCGCCGATGGAGCTGGTCCGCCTGGCCATTCCCCGGCGGACCTACACCCAGAGCCACATCGATTACGTGGCCGAGGTCATTGCGGAGGTGGCGGGCCGGCGGGAGACGATTCGGGGCTACCGGATGGTGGAGCAGGCACCCTGGCTCCGCCACTTCACGGCGCGGTTCGAACCGCTCTGACCGGACGGCGGGCGCTCCGGCCAATCGCGGCCGTTGCGATCCGCCGGCTCAGATCCTCGAGAGACGCCACCGACGCGCATGGCAACAGGGCGTCGATGTGCGGGAGCGCGGCCTTGAGGCCCTGCACCTCGGGCGAGAAACCCGGCTGACTCATCAGCGGATCCAGCCACACCAGCCGATGACACGACCGGCGGAGCCGGGCCATCTCCGCGCCGAGCACGGACACGTCGCCCCGCTCCCAGCCGTCCGACACGATCAGCACGACCGCGCCACTTCGGATGGTTCGGCGCACCCACCGCCGATTCAGTTCCCGGAGGCTCTCGCCAATCCGGGTTCCCCCGTTCCAGTCCACCACCGCCTGGCCCACGCGGGCCAACGCCGTATCGGGATCGCGAAGGCGGAGCTCCCGGGTAATCCGGGTCAGTCGGGTGCCGAACACGAACACCTCGACCGGCGCGCCGGACTGGGCCATGGCGTGGGCAAATCGCAGCAACAGCCGGCTGTATCGCTCCATCGACCCGCTGATGTCGCAGACCAGGATGATCGGCCGCGGCCGTTTCGGGTGGACCAGCCACCGCCACCGGAGCGGCTCCCCCTCGGTGCCCAGCGCCGCCCTGAGCATCCGACTCGACGCCGGCCGGCGGCCCCGGTGGCGCCGGAGTGCCCAACGGCGCGAGGGCCGGAGCGGGAGGACCGGTCGAAGCGCGGCCAGCATCGCGATCGCGTCCCGCAGCTCGTCGGGGGTCAACGTGGCGAAATCGGCGTGCTTGAGGCGCTCCGCCTCGCTCGCCAGGGCCGGTTCGGCCACCGCGGGAACCGTTTCGGCCTCGAGGTCGGGGGCCGGGTCGGCCGCGGGGAAGGTGGGTGCCTTGAGATCATCCTGCTTGAGGCGGGGAAGTTCCGGCGCGTCAGAGCCGAGCGGCCCGTAGCGGCGCCAGAAGAGCCCGAAGGCCTGATCGAAGATCTCCCGGTCCTCCCGCCGGCGAACGAAGATGGCGCGGCCGGCCGCCCGGACCGCGGCCCTCCGATCCAACCCGATCGATTCCAGGGCGGTTCCGAAAAGCCGGGTCGATTCCGGGGTGACGTCGAGGCCGGCCCGACGGAGAATCCGGCCGAACGCCACCAGGTTGGCCGGCAGACTCACCGGGCGGCCTTGATCTCCGCCAGCATCGAACGAGCGCCGTCACCGCGGACCCGGACCAGGTCCTCCTGGTACTTGAGCAGAACGCCGAGCGTCCGATCGATGTCCTCGGGCATGAGCTGCCGGGCATCGAGCGATTCCAGCGCCGCGGCCCAGTCGATCGTCTCGGCCACGCCGGGGAGCTTGGAAAGGTCGCTGCTCCGCAGGCGTTGAACGAACGCCACCACCTCGGCGCCAAGCCGGTCGCCCAGGTCGGGACGCCGGGACCGGAGGATGTCCAGCTCGCGGGAGGCGCTCGGGTAATCGATCCAGTGATAGAAGCATCGCCGCTTGAGCGCGTCGTGCACTTCCCTGGTCCGGTTGCTGGTGAGGATGACCCGCGGCCGGATGGTGGCGGCAATGGTGCCGAGTTCCGGGATGGTGATGGCGAAGTCGGCCAGCACCTCGAGCAGGAAGGCCTCGAACTCCTCGTCGGCTCGGTCGACCTCGTCGATCAGCAGCACCGGCGGGACCGGTCCGGGCGACTCCAGGGCACGCAAGAGCGGCCGGCGGACCAGGAACTCGCGAGAAAAGATGTTCCGGGTCTCCGCCGCGCCGACTTCGCCCCGGGCTTCGAGTAACCGGATTTCGAGCATCTGACGGGGGTAGTCCCACTCGTAGAGCGCGGTGGCGGCGTCGATCCCCTCGTAGCACTGGAGGCGAATCAACTCGGCCCCGGTCACGGCGGCCAGGGCGCGCGCCACTTCAGTCTTCCCGACGCCGGCCTCGCCCTCGAGAAAGAGCGGGCGCTCGAGATCGAGGGCCAGGAAGAGCGCGGTGGCGAGGTCCACGTCGGCCAGATAGCCCTGGCTGGCCAGGGCCCGCTCGAGGTCGGCGACGGTGGGGAATGGTTTGGGCATGACCGGAATCTAGCGGCGGCCAGGCGGCAGGACATCACCGTTGACAGCTATATGGTAGTTAGATATGTTATGCCATATGAAGCCCCAGGCCAAGACCACCGTCTACCTCGATCTCGACGACTACGAGCGGCTCAAGCAGTTGGCCCGCAGTCAGGGCCGCGCCGCGGCGCTCCTGGTTCGGGAGGCCATTGCCCAATACGTCGCCCGGCCGGCCGGGGTCGCCGCGCCGGCCAGCCTCGGCATCGGTCGCAGTGGCGGGGGAGACGTGTCGGAACGCGCGGAGTCGCTGTTGGCGGGGATGGGTCGGAAGCGATGATCGTCGCGGACACCGGAGCCATCGTGGCGCTGGTCGATGCCGACGACCAGCACCACGCGGCCTTCCGGGCCCTCTTCGAGGCCGAGCGGGAGCCGTGGGTGCTGCCGTGGGCCATCCTCCCGGAAGTGGACTACCTGCTCGCCACCCATGTTGGCCGGCGGGCCCAGGAAGCCTTTCTCGGAGATCTCGTCAGCGGGGCCTTCGAGGTGGAGTGGGGCACCCCAGCCGACCTCCGCCGGGCCCGGGATCTCGACGCCCGATACGAACGGCTCAAGCTGGGGTTGGTGGATGGCGCCGTCATCGCGGTGGCGGAACGTCTCAAGGCGCGGGCCATCGCCACCGTGGACCTCCGCCATTTCGGCGCCGTCGTCATCAGGGGGCGGCCCAAACTCCTTCCCCGGGATCACTGACCTCCCGGGCGGGCCGAGTCGACCTCACCCCGCGGCCGCCGACCGCGACACGCTGTCCGCAAAGTCGCGCCAGAATTCCTCCGCCAGGCGGCGGGACGTTCCTTCGAGGAGGCGAGCGCCCACGCTCGCCACGGTGCCGCCCACTTCGCTGTCGGCCTTCCAGTGGAGCCGGATCACCCCCGGACCGGCCTCTTCCAGATCGAACGAGGTCACCACGTCGAGGGTCGAGCCGGGCGCCTTGCCTCGGGCCCGGAGCTTGGCGCTCTGGCCCTCGACGATGTCGAACAACTCGGCGTTGAGCTTGAACTTGAGCTTGAGCGCTCCGATGCCGAGCCCCGCCACCACGGTGAAATGGGTCGGGTCCTGTGCCTCGACCGATTGGATGGCCGAGGCGCTTGCCGCCACGGTGTTGGGGTCGAGCAGGGCCTGCCAGACCTGGGCGCGGGTGGCCCGGATTTCGGGTGCCCCGCCGAAACTCATGCGCATCCTGACCCCGACCGTGAGAGGTTCCTGGTGGAACTTACCACGCCCTCCCGAACGAGCGATGGCCCGCCGGGCCTGACCCGCCCCCGCCTCATTGGGGCGGGGGCGCGATGGTGTACTCGGGCGGCGGCTCCTGACCGAGTAAATGGCGCACGAAGAAGTCCCAGGTGCGGCGGATCACGTACGGATGCCCGGTCATCTGATGGTCGGCGTCCGGGAGAATCAGCAGGTCGAACGTCTTGTTGGCCTTCACGAGCGCGTCGACCAGCGCGATGGTGTGGGCCGGATGGACGTTGTCGTCCAGATCGCCGTGGAGCAGGAACAGCTTGCCCTTGAGGTTGGCCGCATGCGTCTTGTTGGCCGCCGCCTCGAAGTTGTCGGTCTTCCGGACCGTGTCCCGCACCAGCAGTCCCTGGAACCGCTCGCCCCAGCCGGAGTAGTAGGTCCGGTTGTCGTGGTTACCGGCCGTCGAGACCGCCGCCTTGTAGAAATCGGGATAGCGGAACAGGGCATCCGTCGAGGCAAAGCCACCACCCGAGTGCCCATAGATCCCGATTCGATCGAGGTCCAGCTGCGGGATCCGGGCAGCGAGCTGTTTGATGGCCGCGATGTGGTCCGGGATGCCGTTGTCACCCATGTTGCCGTACCAAGTGGTGTACAGCGACTTGGCCCGGCCCGTGTTGCCGAGCGCGTCGATCGATACGATCACGAAGCCGAGTTCGGCCAGTGCCTGGACCTGTCCGGTCATCGGGTAGTTGAACGGATCCCGTCCGGGGTAGAAGTGCTTGACCGTGGGGCTGATCAGTGGCCCCGGGTAGATGTGGTCGAGCACCGGGTACTTCTTCGTCGAGTCGAAGTGGCTCGGCTTCCAGATCACGCCCCAGATGTCGGTGATGCCATCGCGTGCCTTGGCCGTGAAGACCTGACCGGGGCGCCACCCGGTGGCAAGGAGGTCCTTGATGTCCGCCCGTTCCAATTCCGTCAGGGCCCGGCCGTCCGCGCCGCGGATGACGGTAACGGGCGGCTCGGAAATCGTGGAGTAGGTATCGATGAAGAGCTTGCCGGAGGGGACGGCGGTGATCTGGTGGTTCGACTTTTCAGGTGACAGGAGTGCCAGCCCGGTCCCATCGAGCCCGACGGAATACAGCGCCACGTAATCGGGGTGACGGTCGGTCTCCCGGCCCTTGGCGGTGAAGTAGATCCGACCGAGCGCCTCGTCGACGCCGAGCAGCGCCGCCACGATCCAAGGCCCGGTGGTGATCTGGTTCTTGACCTTGCCGTCAGGGCCGTGCCGGTAGAGATGGCCGAACCCGTCGCGCTCGGCAAACCAGATGATGTCGCCGTTCTTGAGGGGCTTCCAGTTGACGCCTCCCGCAAACAGATCGATCGAGCCGATAACGTAGGTGGCGCTGCTGTCGGCCAGGAGTTCCCGGGTGGCGCCGGTGGTTGGGTCGGCCGCCAGGAGGCGGACCTTCTTGGGTCCCCGGTTGACGTGAGTCAGATAGACCCGGTCGCCCGTCGGCGACCACTGCAGCATCCCGCCGGCAAAGTTGTACATCGACATGACCGGTTGCGGCGCCGCGTCGACCCGCCGGACGGTCTTGGCCTCGATGTCGGCAACGTACCACTCGACCGTCTCGACGATCGAGTCACCCGGAAGCGCGTACGGAAAGCGGTAGTGGACCGGCCGGGTCGGCGTCATGCTGATCAGGTCGATGGTGCCGACTTTC
>CADEGB010000257.1 GCA_902826755.1 uncultured Gemmatimonadota bacterium | reverse complement strand
ATCGGTTCCCGCTGGTTTCTGGAGCGAGTGGCTTGATGGCGCTGGCCGCCGCGGAGCGGCTCGGTGAGTCGGCGCTGGCTGCGGCCGTGGCCCTGGCGGGTGGCGGCGCGCTACTGGCCGCGCACCTCGTCAACCGGAGGCTGGTGCGGGCCGAGGCGGCGTGCGACTGCCCCCGGTGCCGGAACGAGGGAGGATCTCGGTCAGCGCGCTGACCAGTTGATCGAGTTCGTCGTCGGTGTTGTAGTAGTGCGGGGACATCCGCAGTCCGTTCGTCACTCCCTTGTCGTCCATGTCGATCACGGCCGCGCCCCTCGGGAAACTGCTGGTGTTGATGCCTCGCTCCCGAAGCGCGGTCACCAGCGTCGCGGACTCGATGCCGTCGAAAGCCGCCGTCACGATGGCCCCGTGGTGGCGCCCGCGGTCGAGGACCCGGGCCCCGGGGAGTTGGGCCACCGCGACACGGGCCCGGCCCGCCAGGCCGACCGCGCGGGTCGAACCGCCGTAGGCCTCGGCTTGGAGGGCGTACTCGGCCGCGGCCCCGAGACCGAGCACCTGCGCGTAGCCGAATTCCCAGTTTTCGAATCGACGGGCGTCCCGGGCGGGTTCGAAAGCATCCGGACCGGTCCAGTCGCCACCGCGCAGGTCGAGGTGGAGGGGACAGTCGCCCCGAGCCAAGACCCGTTCGCTAACCGCCAGAAAGCCAATGCCGCGGGGGCCACGGAGAAACTTGCGGCCGGTGGCGGCCAGGAAGTCGCACCCAATCCTGGCCAGGTCGACCGGCAGTTGGCCAACGACCTGGCACCCGTCGACGAGGTAGGTCAGGCCGCGTGCGGCGGCCGCGGCGCCGACGGCCTCGACGTCCTGGATGAGTCCCGAGTTCGTGGGCATCCAGGACACCAGCACCAGCCGGGCTCGGGGATGGCGGGCCAGGTCGGCCACCGAGTCCGGATCGATCCCGCCCTCGGGCAGATCGGCGGCCCGGCGGACCTCGATGCCGCGGCGCCGAGCCAGGCTGAGGAGCATCAGCTGATTGGAGACGTAGTCGGCCCGGCTGGTGATGACGACATCGCCCGGAACAAAATCGATGGTGGCGAGTGCCTGGCTCACGGCCACGGCCGCGTTCTCGACGATCGCGATCCGATTGGCTGGAGCACCAATCAGTCGGCCAAGCACGTCGTAGGTTGCCCTGATTTCGGTGGCGCGGGCATCGGCCGCCTCGTACCCACCGATGGCGGCTTCGAGGTCGAGATGTCGATGGAGGGCGGAAACGACCGGCGCGGGCATCAAGCCCGCACCGGCGTTGTTCCAGTGCGCTCGCTGCGTGGTCGCCGGCGTCTCGGTCCGCCACCGGGCGACGGTGTCGGTCGACGGCTCGTTCACGACCGGCCTTCGTCGGCCGTTGGTCCGTAGACGGGAGGCACGGGGAGATCGTTGAGGCGAAGGTAGACGCTCAACTGGCCCCGGTGGTGGATCATGTGGTTGAGGACGAACGAGCGGATACAGGCGATCCGTGGCAAGCTCAGCACCACGGCCCCGCCGTTCTTGAGCGTCCACATCGCGAGGAAATCGGCATCGCTGATTCGGGCCAGGAGATCCCGGGCCGTGGCCACGTTGCGATCGAAGGTCGCGAGGTTGGCGTCGTGGCCCTCGTACCGAGGCGACGGCATCGGGGCGCCACCCGGGGGATGGAGATCGAGTTCGGGCTGGCCGAGAATCGAGGCGGCCCAGGTGGGAAGGTTGGCGAGGTGCGAGACGAGTTCGCCCAGCGTCCACGATTTGGGATGAGGCCGCCAGCCGGCCCGGTTTTCCGGGACCCGGGCCAGCATGGCGCGGGTCGAGGTCATCTCGTGGTCGAATTCGGGCAGGATGGCGGCAGCGATCGGCATCCGGACATCTCCGGGTGGCAGGGTCAGAACAGTTCGAGTTCGGCTTGAGCCGTCATCCTGAGTTTGGCCGGTCCGGGTGCCACCGGCAGCGGTCCGAGCGGGGCGTCCTGAGTGGCCACGGCGATCGTCCCTCGGAATCCACGGGCGTCGAGCAACTCGGCCACGGTCCGACGTGCCACCGCCGCGTCGTTGCACTGCCGGCTCAGGTGGGCGAGCACCACCACCGACAGGTCCTCGTGCCAGAGGTCGCCGAGGAGTTCACCGGCGGCCCGGTTGGAGAGGTGGCCGCCGGACCCGGCAATCCGATGTTGCACCGACGGTGGATAGTCGCTGGTCCGCAGCATGACCTCGTCGTAGTTGGCCTCGAGGACGAGGCCGTCGCAACCGCGGAGCAGATGCCGCAGGCCGACCGTGGGACGGCCGAGATCGTACGCGAATCCGATCCGGACGCCGGCGGCCTCGATGGCCACGGCGGTCGGTTCGGCGGCATCGTGGAGAATCCGGCAACTCTCGATCGCGAACGGTCCCACTTCGGTGATGGAAGCGGATCGGAGCGGCACCCGAGGCGCGGCGGGGTCGAGGCCGAGGGCCCGCAGGGTGCCTTCCGTGGCGACGACCGGGATGCCGAGTTGGCCGGCCAGGCGCCGGGCTCCGGTGGCGTGATCGCCATGCTCATGGGTGAGAACGATGGCCGTGATCCGACTCGGGTCGATCCCCACGGCCCCGACCCGGCGGGCCAGTTCCCGGGCGCTGAACCCCGCGTCGATCATCAGTACCCCCTCGGGGGTGTCGAGCAGAAAGGCGTTGCCGCCCGATCCCGACCCGAGGGCGGAAAGCGCGATCACCGGCAGAGGCGCCCGTGGAGCGCCCGGAGCGAGGCCGCGATGGCCTCGGTCACGTCGACCCCGCGCCGGGGCATCACCCGGCCCGCGATGGTCAGGAACCCCTCGAGCGTCAGTCGTCGATCATCGTCCCACGTAAAGGGGCGGACGTACCGGGGCACCGGGTTGCCGACGACGTTCGCTCCCGCCCCGACCACGGTCCCGGTCGACAGCAGCGAGCCGATGGCGGTCTTGGCGTGATCTCCGAAGAGGGTGCCGAGGTTGGTGCGTCCGGTCTCGAGTCTGCCGTTAGGCAGGTCGAGGCGGATCGGGCCGTAGGTGTTCTTGAGGTTGGAGGTAATGGTCCCGGCGCCGAGGTTGACCCATTGGCCGACCACGCTGTGTCCGAGGAAGCCGTCGTGGCTCTTGTTGGCGTAGCCGAAGAACACGGCGGTCGACATCTCGCCGTGGATCCGGCAATGCGGTCCGATCACCGAGTGACGGACCGCACCGCCCAGGATCCAGCTGTGCGGGCCGACCCAGAGCGGGCCCTCGAGTCGGGTTCCGGCTCGGACGACCGTGTCGGGTTCCAGCACGACCGGGCCTTTCCGGACATCGAACACCACCTGCGGTTCGATCGACGCGGTGCGGACGACGACGGCTCGCGGATCGCCGATGACGATTGAACCGGCGGGAACCCCGAACCCGCCGTCCTCGGCCAGAGCGATCGCGTCGTCTTCAAGGAGTCGTTCACAGGCCGTCACCAGGTCGGCGGTGCCCGCCAGCCGAAGCCCCTTGATCTCGATCGGATCGACGACCTCGGCCGGCCCTTGCCATCGCTCGCCTTCGTCGAGGACCCAGGCCACGGTGACACCATGGCTCGCCAGGCCGCGAACCCCCGGCGGCAGCGCGAGCGACGTTCCGAGCGGCGCGAACGTGGAGCGAGCCACGATGGCGGGCCCGACGATGTCGGCCGCCTCCACGACCGGGATGGAGTCGACATCCGCGAACCGCGGCGTGGCGGGTGACACCACCGCCACCTGTTCGGCGTCGACCAGCCGCTGCCATCGTTCCCAGATTCGAAAAGCCCCGGCGCGGGCCTCCGCGATCGGGCGGACGCCACCGAACGGGGCCCAGTCGTCGCCGGGCACCAGGGGATCGAGGAGGATGAGTCGTCTCATGCGGTCAGATCTCCCGAATCCGCGGGGGCAACCGATCGAGCACCGACTTGAGCGCGGCGGCCCGGGCGCGGTCCAGCACCAGGATTCGGCCGTTGGCCGAGACCACGACCAGATCGCGAACGCCCGCCAGGACGATCGGCGTCCCGTCGCTCCATGCCACCACGTCGGCGCTGTCGACGGCCACCACGTCTCCAACGAGGACGTTGCCGGCCGGATCGGTGGGGCGGACTCGGCTCAGCGCTTCCCAGGTGCCGATGTCGTCCCAGCCGAAGGTCCCTCGGACCATCGCCACCACGCCGCTCCGCTCCAGCACCCCGACATCGATCGAGATGTCGCGGCAGCCGTCGAAGAAGTCGGTGACTCGCCCGTGGTCGAGATGGGGCAGGGCGGTCGCCATTTCCGGGCAGACCGCCGCGACCTCGGCCAGCAGGGTATCGGCGCGCCAGGCAAAGAGCCCGGAGTTCCAGACCGCGCCCTCGGCGATCAGGCGGGCCGCGAGGTCGGTCGACGGCTTTTCCTTGAAGGCACCGACCCGGAACCCGCCCTCGATGGCGGGGCCGGGCACCAGATATCCGAAGCCGGGGTCGGGGCGGCTCGGTACGACACCGACGGTGACCAGCCAGGGCGCTCGTTCGGCCAAGTCGAGCGCCCGGGCGGCGTCTCGGCGGAATTCCGCGGGATCGGGGACGTGCCAATCGGCGTGCAGGGACAGCACCGAGGCGTCGGCATCGCGCCGGCGGGCGTCGTGCGGGGCCCAGGGCAAGGCCGGGGCGGTGGACTTCGGCGCCTGTTCCACGAGTACGTGGGCGGGGGGCTACCGAAGGCGGTCTTCGTGCGGATCGGCCCGATGCCGGCCGGTTACCAGGAGGATCCGGTCTCGATCCACCAACCCGGCCAGTCGTTCGACCGTGGCCTCGGCGGTCGAACGCGCTTCGGCCAACGGCAGGAGCTGCTTCGGGATGCTGGGGGTAGAGAGGGGCCAGAAGCGGCTACCGGACCCGCCGGCGAGGATAACGGCCCAACGCATCGTTCAGATCGCCTGGACGAGGGCGGACCGGCCGTCGCGGATGTCGAAGAGCAGCGGACCGAGGTCCCGGTCTGGCGCCGCCAGCACCACCAGCGTGTGTCGATCGTCGAGGGCGGCGAGGACGACGGAACCCCCGGTGAGTTCGAGCACGATGGATCCGAGGCTGCCGGCGGCCGCTGCGTCGGCCAGCTGGACCGCGTGACGCCGAACGGTGACGGCCAGCGCCGCCACGGCCTCCCGATCGACGCCGGCGCCGAGTGCCTCGTGAACGACGAGCCCGTCTTCGCTGACGACCGCGGCGCCCCGGATGACGGGCCGCGATGACCAGCGGTCGATCGTGAGCGAAAAGGGCATGGATCGTGGGGGGTTGAACCGTGCGGAGACTAGTCCCATGCTGGCGGCGAAGTCAAGGAATCAGCGCGGGTTGACCCCCGTCTAGCCGGCCCTTAACCTTCCGATCGCCATGCGCCGCCACGCCGTCCTTGCCCTGCTGTTCGCGGGGGTTGTCGCCGCCTGCGACAACCCGTATGCGATCCTGCCCGCGTCGATCACCAATCGGGTCGACACGGTCGAGGTGTTTGCCGTCAACGGGACGCCGCTCGACAAACCGAGCGGCTACGTCATGGCCAGCCGCCTCCCGCTCCGACTTGGCATCGACCTGGCCGCGTACAACTTCGATTTTCTCTACCGGATCGACGCGACGGCGGGGCCACAGTTCGTCCCGTATGGGGCCCTGGCTCCGTCGACCGACAACACCTCGACCAGCGGCCGAGCCGGGTTCATCGAGACCGCCACCCCGTTCGACGCGATCCGCGAAGGGGAGCAGGTGGGCTATTCGGTTGACGAGCCGGTAGCTCTGTCAGTGGGCAAGACCTTCTACGTTCGCTCGGGCCTCCCGAACGGCTGCTATCTCGGGATCCCGTACTACGGCAAGATGGAAGTCATCTCGTTCGACCCGGCCGCCCGGTCCGTTCGGTTCCGGATTCTGGTCGACATCAACTGCGGCTATCGCGGCCTCGAGCCCGGCCTTCCCGAGAAGTGATCGATCTCAAGCTCTTTCGCCAGGATCCGGAGGCGTTCACCAACGCGCTCCTCCGGCGCCTCGATCCCGCTTTGGCGGGACCCCTGGCCGCGCTCGGCGATCTCGACCAGCGCTGGCGTGCCCTCCTGACCCAGGTCGAGGCCCTCAAGGCTCGGCGCAATGCCGCCACGGAAGAAGTGGCCCGACGGAAGCGTGCCAAGGAACCGGCCGACGAGTTGATGGCGGAGCTCAAGACCTCCGGCGATCGGGTCCGGGCGCTCGACGCCGAAGTCCGGACCTTGGAAGACGAGCTTCAGCAGTTGGCGCTCGGGCTTCCGAACCTGCCCCATCGAGAGGTACCGGACGGGGATGCCTCGGCCAACCGCGTCGTCCGGACCTGGGGCGAGCCGCGGACGCTGCCGTTTCCGGCCCGGCCCCATTGGGAAATCGGGGAGAGCCTCCGGCTGTTCGATCTTCCGCGCGGCGCCAAGATCACCGGCTCGGGCTTCCCGCTGTTCACCGGTCAGGGGGCCCGGCTGGCCCGTTCGCTCGCCAGCTTCATGATCGACATCCACACCCGGGAGCACGGGTATCTCGAGGTCCTGCCGCCCTACGTCGTCAATCGCGCCACGCTGACCGGGACCGGACAGCTGCCGAAGTTCGAAGACGACATGTATCGGACCGAGGACGATCTCTTCCTCATCCCGACGGCCGAAGTGCCGGTCACCAACATCCATCGGGACGAGATCCTCGAGGCGAGCGCGCTGCCCGCCGCCTTCGTGGCGTGGACGCCCTGTTTCCGCCGGGAGGCCTTTTCCCATGGCAAGGACACCCGGGGGCTGAT
>CADEGB010000256.1 GCA_902826755.1 uncultured Gemmatimonadota bacterium | reverse complement strand
CCGTCAGGCGGGCGCTGAACGATCGGGGTGGCCGGCGTGAGTCGCGACATCGCGATCACGCTGGCCGGCGGGGGCAACCGCGCCTTCTATCAGCTCGGGCTGTTGTCCCGGTGGTGGTCCCGCCTCGAGCCACGGGTCGGGGTCATGTCGACCTGCAGCGCCGGGGCCTGCGTCGCGCTGTTGCTGCTGTCGGGCCGCTCCGAGATCGCGTTCGAGTTCTGGCACCGTCGCCGCGGTCACGTCCGGCGGAATCTCGACTGGACTCGGCTCCTTCGGGGTGAACGGCCGGCTCCCCACTACCCGGTCTATCGTGACACCCTCTTATTCGCGCTCGCCGATGGTGGCTTCGAGCGACTCCAGGCTCTCCCATTCCCGGTCTACGCGCTGGTGGCGGTGCCACCGCATCCCCTCCCGATTCCCCTGGCGGTTCCCATCGGCCTCGGGGCCTATTCGTTGGAACGGTGGCTCAATCCGGGCCGGCTGCACCCGGGCTCGGGCCGCCGGCTCGGATTCGAACCGATCGCCAGGGATCTCCGACTGGCGGCATCGCCCCAGGCGGTGGCGGAGTTGATTCTGGCGTCGTCGGCGACGCCACCGTTCACGCCGGTCGGCCAACTCGATGGCCGGTCGGTGCTCGACGGCGGGCTGGTCGACAACGCCCCGGCTTTCGTGGCGGAGCGCGATGGGACCTGGCTCCGCCACCTGGTGGTGCTGACCCGCCCGTATCCGGCCTCGGCAATGGGGCAACGTGGCAACCGCTGGTATCTCTGCCCGAGCGAGCCGCCTCCGGCGGACCGCTGGGACTACACCCGACCGGAACGGATCACTCGCACGATTACGCTGGGAGAACGCGACGCCGACCGGTACGAGGCCCGATTCGACGCCTGGCTGGCGGGAGGACGGTAATGGACATCGAGCAGTTTCGACGGGAAGGGCACGCGGTGGTCGATTGGATGGCCGCCTACCGCCGCGACGTCGGTGGCCAGCGGGTGGTTCCCATCACGGAGCCTGGCCAGACCGCCCGCGCGCTCCCCGGAGCGCCCCCGCCGGGGCCCGAATCGTTCGACACGATCCGGGCCGACTTCGATCGGCTGATCTTCCCGGCCATGACCCACTGGGCGCACCCGGGCTTCTTCGCCTATTTCCCGGCCAATCACAGCCCGCCCTCGATCCTGGCCGAGATGATGATCGCCGCCATGGGGGCCAACTGCATGTCGTGGCAGACTTCGCCAGCGGCGACGGAGCTGGAGCAGGTCGTGATGGACTGGCTCCGCCAGATGGTGGGCCTCCCTACCGGCTTTGCGGGTGTCATCCAGGACTACGCCTCGACGTCGACCCTCGTGGCGATGATCACCGCGCGCGACCGCCATCGCGACCAGCTCGATCGGTCGGTCGTGTATCTGTCGACCGAGGCCCACTCCTCGGTGGCCAAGGGTGCCCGTCTGGCCGGGTTTCGTCCCGACCTGGTCCGGCTGGTTCCAACCGACGAGCGTTATGCCCTTTCCCCGGCGGCGCTCCGCGAGATGATCGCCGCGGATCGGGCGGCCGGCCTGGTGCCGGCGGTCATTGCCGCCACCCTCGGCACGACCTCGTCGACCGGGTTCGATCCGGTGCCCGCGCTGGCGGACATCGCGGCGGCCGAGGGGTGCTGGCTCCATGTCGACGCGGCGTTTGCGGGAGCGGCGGCGATCGTCCCCGAACTCCGCTGGATCATGGCCGGCACCGACCGGGCCGACAGCATCGTGATCAACCCGCACAAGTGGTTGCTGGTCAACCACGACTGTTCGGCGTACTTCGTCCGCGATCCCGCGGCGCTGACCCGGTCGATGAGCACGGCGCCGGCGTACCTCAAGACGCGGTTCGATGAAACCGTGGTCAACTACCGTGACTGGGGCATTCCGTTGGGGCGCCGGTTCCGCGCGCTCAAGCTGTGGTTCGTGATCCGGAGTTACGGGGTGGAGGGCCTCACCGCCATGATCCGGGAGCACGTGCGGCTCGGGCGGCTCTTTGCGGATTGGGTCGAGGCCGACAGGGATTTCGAGTTGGCGGCGCCGGCGCCGGTCGGCCTGGTCTGCTTCCGCTGGGCCCCGGCCGATCGGTCGCTCCCGCCGGAGGTGCTGGACCGGGCCAATCAAACGCTGCACGAGCGGATCAACGCGCCCGGCGAACTGTTCCTGAGCCACACGGTCCTCGGTGGGCGGTATACCGTCCGGCTGGCCCTCGGGCACCTGTCGACCGACGAAGCGCTGGTCCGGCACGTCTGGCAGCGGGTTCGAGAGGCCGCCGCCGGCCTCCCGGCCTGACCGGTCAGACCGCCGGGTTGGCGGGGGCCGCAGTGGGGGCGCCCCGGCCGCTCGCGATCAGGGACGCGGCCAGGATGGTGAACCCACCGAGCCACTGGGTCGGGGCGAGGCGATCGCCGAGGCTCACGAAGGCGGTTCCGGCGGCCACCAGTGGCTCGAGCGCGTAGAGGACCGCCGCTTCGGTCGGGCGAACCAGCCGTTGGCCTACCAGTTGGCCACCGAACGTGGCGACGGACGACAAGGCCAGGAACGGAATCAGCGCCAGGGTCACCAGCGACCATTCGATCCGCGGCTGTTCGAGTGTCAGCGATCCCATCCCCGCCAGCACGGTCATGGCCACGAACTGGACCGCCAGGAGGTTGAGCGGTTCGTGGCGTCCCGTCACCGATCCCGCGATGACCACGTAGCCGGCGGCGCACGCCCCGCTCGCGATCATGGCCAGGTCGCCGATCCCGAAGCCGGCGGTGGAACCGACCGGTCGGGTCAGCCACCAGGCGCCCAGGGTCGCGAGCCCGACCGTGAGCAGGTCCCGTCGGGTCGGTCGCTGTCGGTGCGCGGCTAGCACCAGGACCGGCACGAGGGGGGTCTGGAAGCTGAAGAGGAAGGCGGCCCGGCCGGCGTCGATCCGCTCCAGGCCGACCACGAAGAGGGCGAGCTGCACGGCAAAGAGCGCGCCTAACGGCAGCCCGATCCGCCAGTCCGCGGCCCGGGTCCGTCGATACACCAGCGCCAGCAGCAGGGCGGAGCAGCCGAACCGCGCGGTCATGTACGCCAAGGGCGTGGCCCGATCGAGCACCATCTTGTTCAGGGTGAAGGAGGCACCCCAGACGAACGTGCACCCGAGCAGGATCAGCACCGCCCGACGATGGGTCATCGCGCGGCTGGCTCGAGGAGCGGGGCCAGGTAGCGGCCGGTGTGGGTCCCGGCGGCGACGATGGCCTCGGGCGGCCCCTGCGCCACGATCCGGCCGCCGCCGTCGCCGGCCTCCGGCCCCAGATCGACCACCCAATCGGCCCGCTTGATGACGTCGAGGTGGTGTTCGATCACGACCACCGTGTGACCGAGGTCGACGAGCCGGTCGAGGACGGTCATCAGCTGCCGGACGTCGTCGAGATGGAGGCCCGTGGTGGGTTCGTCGAGGAGGTAGAGCTTCCGACCGGCCCGCTTACCGGCCTGGATCAGCTCGCGGGCGATCTTGAGTCGTTGCGCCTCGCCGCCCGAGAGGGTCGTGGCGGCTTGGCCCAGGCGCAGGTAGCCGAGGCCCACCTGCTGGAGATGCCAGAGCGCGGCGCCGAGTTTGGGCTGGTGGTGGAATCGGTTGATCGCGTCGTCGACGGTCCATTGGAGGACGTCGTGGATCGACTGGCCCCGGACCCGGACGTCGAGCACCTCGCGCTTGAAACGGGTTCCGTTGCAGGCTTCGCAGGGGACGTAGACATCGGCCATGAAGACCATCTCCACCATGACCTGCCCCGCGCCTTCGCACTGATCGCACCGGCCGCCACCGGTGTTGAAGGAGAACGTGGTGGGCGAGTAGCGGCGGGAGCGGGCCAGTGGCTGACTGGCAAACAGCTCCCGGATGTCGTCGAATCCCTTCACGTAGGTGATCGGGTTGCTGCGCGGGGTCCGCCCGATCGGCGACTGGTCGATCAGGACGACGTCCTGGAGCCACTCGTGTCCCGTCATCGTGTCGACCGACCCGGCCACCTCGCCGAGGTGCGCCTTGAGCGAGGCCTCGCCCCGGAGCCGGGCTTCCAGTTGCCGGTAGAGCACGTCGTGGACCAGGGTACTCTTGCCGGAGCCGGATACCCCGGTCACGGCCACGAGGGTGCCTAACGGCAGGTCGAGGTCGACGCTCTGGAGGTTGTGGAGGCGGCCGCCCCGGAGGGCGAGCCACTTCGGGCCCGCCGGCCGCCGGACGCTCGGGACCCCGATCCGCTTGACCCCGGAGAGGTACTGGCCGGTGAGCGTGTCGGTGGCGGTCTCGAGCGGACCGGCGTGGACCAGTCGGCCCCCGCGCTCCCCGGAGCCGGGCCCGAGCTCGACCATGTAGTCGGCCCGCCGGATCGCCTCGAGGTCGTGTTCGACGACCACCACGGTATTCCCGGCGTCGCGAAGCCGGGTGAGCAGCCCCAGCAGCCGGTCGGTATCGCGCGGATGGAGCCCGATCGAGGGCTCGTCGAGGACGTAAAGCGAATCGACCAGTTTGGCGCCGAGGGCGTTGGCCAGCGCGATCCGTTGGGCTTCGCCGCCCGAGAGGGTCCGGGTCTGTCGGTCGAGGGCCAGATAGCCGAGTCCGACGTCGTCGAGGTACTCGACCCGGGCGGCCAGTTCGGTCAGGATGTCGCGCGCCACCAGCCGTTCGGTGTCGCCGAGTTGGAGGCCCCGGAGCCAGAGCTTGAGGTCGGCGAGTGGCAGGGTGGCGACGTCGGCGATGGTGCGGTCGCCCACTTTGACGGCCAGGGCCTGGTCGTTCAGACGGGTGCCCTGGCAGGCGGGACAGGTCTTCGCGAGTTGATACTGGCGCAGGAAGACCCTGATATACTGTTTGTACCGCTTCTCCTCGAGGCCCCGGAGGAACGGGAAAACCCCGAGATAGCGGCCGACCTTGCCGTGGAGCAGTTCCCGCCGGACCGGCGCCTTCAGCGTCCGCCACGGGGCCGATGGATCGGCGCCGAGCTTCCGGGCCGTGTCGAGAAGGAGGCGCCGGCGAGTTTCGTACCGCGGCTTGGTCCATGGGTCGATGGCGCCCTCGACCAGCGACTTGCCCTCGTTCGGCACGATGAGGGACTCGTCGTACTCCAGGACCGCCCCGAATCCGTTGCACCCCGCGCAGGCGCCCCGCGGGTTGTTGAAGGAAAAGAGGGCAGGGGTCAGGTGGGCGGCCGACGTGTCGCACGTGGAGCAGGCGGGGTGCTCCGTGAATCGGAGCCGCCCCTCCGGGAACGCGATCACGGCCACCCCGTCGCCCTCGGTCATGGCCTGGCCGATCGCGTCAGGCAGCCGGGCGTCGGGACGGTCGGCCTGGGCGAGCCGATCGACGACCACCAGGATCTCGCCGGCGTGGCCGAGGTCGAGCGCCTCGGTCAGGTCGTCGAGGTGGAGCGCCACCCCGTCGGCCTGAATCCTGAGGAACCCCATCGCCCGTAGGTTGTCGACGATCGCGGCGTGAGACAGCCGGGCGGAGGGAGGCAGCGGGAAGGTCACCTGAACGGGAACCGGCCCGAGGGTCCGTACCCGGTCGGCGGCGGTCGTCGGCGTGTCGCGGACCACCCGGGAGCCGCACTTCCGGCAGAACTGCCGCCCGGCCCGGGCCCAGAGGAGCCGGAGGTAGTCGTAGACTTCGGTGGCGGTGCCGACGGTCGAGCGACTCGACACGGTGGGGTTCCGCTGCTCGATGGCCACGGCGGGGGCGATGCCCTCGATGCGGTCCACCAGTGGCTTCGGCATCCGCTCGAGGAACTGCTTGGCGTAGGTCGAAAGCGATTCGATGTAGCGGCGCTGCCCTTCGGCGTAGATCGTGTCGAAGGCCAGCGAGCTCTTCCCGGACCCCGACGGACCGGTGATGACGATCAGCCGTCGATGCGGCAGTTCGACGGTGATCCCCTTGAGGTTGTGTTGGCGGGCGTTGACGACGCGAAGGTATGAGTCGGGCACAGCCAGGGAAAATAACGGGGGGACCGATTACTTTCTTGACCGATCCATGGCCAAACTGCTGACGCCGAAGGTGCTCCTCCGGGGGCTCGAGTTGTTCCTCCTCGCGTCGCTCGTGAGTTTCGGGGCCGTGCTCATCTACAGCAAGAGCTCGACGGCCTTCCTCCGGGCCATTCCCTCGATTCACTTCGAATGGCTGTTCGTCGGGCTGGTCCTCGCGTCCATGGACTGGATCGGGGGCGGGCTCCGCAACTGGGTGCTGGCCCGGAACGTGATGGCGAGCCCGGGGCTCAAGGGCATGATCCTGTCCGGCGGCATGAGCGCCTGGGCCGGCTATCTGACGCCGGTCATGTCCGGGGCGGGCCCGATGATGGTGTACACGATGCGGCGGTACGGGGTCCCGGTGCCGGTCGGGTTCACCATCACGTTCATGAGCTTCATCGCCACGGTGGCCTTCTTCGCCATCGCCGGTCCGATCGCGATCGCGTTCGGGGCGGGGAAGTCGCTCGGGAACCACGGCGTGGCCCTGGGGATCTCGCTCTACGACCTCTTCATCGGCAGTCTGGCCATCTTCTGCGTCCTGGGCGTGCTGTTCCTCGTCGTGATCCTCTTCCCGACCACGATCCGCAATCTGGTGCATCGAATGGCCCTGTCCGTTGGCCGCCGGAGCGCCTGGGTCTCGAGCCGGTTCGAGCGGCTCGAACGGGGCATCGACCAGACCCACGAAGCGGTGGCCAAATTCAACTCGCCCCGAGGATGGACCGCGCTGGCCCTGGCGACGGTCCTGTCCGGGCCATCCCACGCCAACAAGCTGCTCGCGGGCTACG
>CADEGB010000255.1 GCA_902826755.1 uncultured Gemmatimonadota bacterium | reverse complement strand
ATCGGGCCGGCCAGGCACCGGCCATCGCCAGCCCCGTCGGACCAGGTGTAGACCCAGTCGGATTCGCCCAGGGCACCGACCCCGACCCGGAGGTAGGAGAACCCGTTGCCGCAGACGTCTGGCCGTCCGGTGTACGAGATTGAGACCGGCCCGTCCGGGGCCCCATCGACCCGGCGGGCCAGGTCGTCCTGCGCCAGCTCGGCCCCTCCGGCAAACAGACCGACAGAAGCGACCGCCGCGATCCATCGCATTGTCACTTCTCCACTAAATCGAGGAGTAACTTGGTCGACCTGGGGTCTTTCTTCCTTGTCAGAGCAGAGATAGCCATCCGGCGGATGACAGGATCGGTACCCGTCTTTGCGATCTCGATCAGCTTGTCCGTGGCCGCCGGCTCGTCACGTTCCGCCAGAATCTGAACCAGGCCGGACCGAAGTTCCCGCTCCGTCAAGGCGTCGTACAGCCGGCCCAGCTCCTCGATGGGCGTCTCGGCACGCCGAAGCCGGCTCAGCGCGGCCGACCGGAATCGGAGGTCCTCCGACGGGTTCTTGATCAGCGCCATGAGCCAGGCCTCGGCGGGGGTACCCCCGGTGCGGGCAATGGTCTCCACCACCGCGGTCCGGAGCGGCCGCGACGCACTCTTGTCGTACACCCCGCGGAGGAGGGTGACGTCGGCGTCGGACAGGGTCGGAACCCGCCTCGTTCCCGACGAACTGCCGGCCCGGTTCTGACCGGACGGGCTCGGGCTCGTGACCCACACGGCGTCGGCGCCGCAGCATCCGGCCAGGCTTCGGATCGCTTCGATCCGGACCTCCTCGGCCGCGTCCTCCCGCTCGATGATCCGCCGGATGATCCGGGCTGAATTGGCGTCGTCCCGGCTCCGCAGCGCGCGGACGACCGCCCGCTGGGTCCCCTCGTCATTGCTGGCGGTCAGGAACTGCTCCAGTACGGTGGCGCTCCGGTCACCGGGGATCTGGGCCAGCCGGGAGATCGCGTCGCTCCGGACCTCGCGGCTCGGATCGGTCTTGGCGATCTCGAGCACCTCGTGGACCGGGGTGGCATCGGCGCCTTTGCCGAGCAGGTAGACGGCCCGGCGCCGGTGGGGAATACTGCACTCGTCCCGACGGGCCAGGATCCGGGTCAGCACGGGACGGGAACCTGCCGGGTCGTTCTGGACCAGGGCGCTCAGGGCCTCCGCTTTGACGTCGATGTCTTCCTTGTCGCAGGACGCCCCGTTGCGGGCGGCGCCGTCACGCAGCCGGGCGGCGGCCACGGCATCGCCCCGGGACGCCAGGGCGCCGATGACGCGAGTCAGCAAGGCGGAAATCTCCGGATCCTCCGACGCGGTGCTCGACTGCTTGGCCAAGTCGTCGAGCAGCCCGAGCGAGCGCCTGAGATCCGCCTCGGTCCCGGCGCGATAAAGCGCAAACGACTGCCAATAGACGGCCGCCGGTCGATAGCGCGACTGGGGAAACCGTTGGGAAAAGGTGGCAAACTGGTCGGCGGCGCGCCGATACTCCCCGCGGTTCAGCGCTTCCCGGGCCACCCGGTAGAGCGAGTCCTCGGGGGTGTCGCGTTGCGGCCCGCTCCACGCCGGTTCCGGCAGCCCGAGGCGGCGTCCCGCTACGCTCAGGCCTCCCGCCGACTGGCCCTGCGCCACCGCCGCCACCAGGCCCTGCCCGGTCGTCACGGTCACTTGACCGCCGGCGGCGGCGACCGGCCACCCCTCGGTCGTCGCGACCGACAGGTTCGAGAACGCCCGGACCGGTTCGGCCCACGCGACGGGAGCCGCTGCGGTCACGGACCCG
Source organism: uncultured Gemmatimonadota bacterium (assembly GCA_902826755.1). Classification (GTDB taxonomy): domain Bacteria; phylum Gemmatimonadota; class Gemmatimonadetes; order Gemmatimonadales; family GWC2-71-9; genus SHZU01. Next base: position 5,002 of record CADEGB010000255.1, on the reverse strand, counting down.
ACCGGCTCGGCCCACGCCGCCGGTGCCGGGGTGGCCGCCGTTGGCGGCTCCACCAGCATCGAGGGTTTGGGTCGAGGAGCCTTGGCTGGCTTCGGGGTTTGGGCCGCCCAGACGGTCGGGGCGCCTAACGAAACGACGAGCAGTAGCGGGAGATATCGCATGACGGGCCTCACGGCGCGGTGACGGGATCGGAGATGATCACGGCCAGCCGCGACAGCACGTCACGCTGGTCCATGGCTTGGACGATCAGATCGGCGTCAGCGTTCGGTTGCCGGGCTTCGGGCAGTTGCACGACCTGCGCCAGCACCAGCTCGAGATCCTCGAGCAACTCGCGCTGGGCTGGATCCGGCAGGTCGCCGTCGAGGAGCAGCCTGGTGGTCGAGAGGAGTTCCCGGGCCCGCGCCCGGGTTCCGGGCCACACCCGGCCGGTCCGGAGGTCGCCCGCCAGGGCCACCACCAGACCGGTGGTCTGCTGGAAGTAGTCGCGCGCCACCCCGACGAAGGGGCTGGGCGATGGACTCGAGATCGGAAGCAAGGCCGGATCCTCAGCCACGGCCGGCGGGAGGGGCCCGGCCGGTGGCGGCGCCAGACGGGCCGCGCTCCACCCGAGCCCGACGCCGAGCACGAGCATCGCCGCGAGGGCCAGGAGGCGGGGCCAGGCCTTTGGCTTGGGGACGGGCAGTACGGCGGTGCCGAACGCCCGGGCCTCGATCCCGCTCCACATCCGCTCCAACGGCACGTTGGCGCTGGCCCGGTACTCGGGGCCCGCTTGCCGGAGCAGTTCGTCCAATTCCTGTTCGGTCATCGGATCCTCCTTGATCGCGCCGTCCGTTACGGCGCGAAGGCGGCCAGGGCTTGGCGCAGCTTGGCCCGGCCGTTCATCAGTCGCGTCTTGCAGGTTCCCTCGGGGCTTCCGGTCATCGCGGCGATTTCCGCGTGGGTGAACCCCTCGATGTCATGCAGCACCACCACCACCCGGAATACCTCCGGCAATCGGTCGATGGCGGCCCGCAACTGCTCCGCCAGGTCCGGATCGGCCCGGATATCCGACCCCGCAGTCTCGGCCGCCAGGTCGAGGTCGAATTCCCGCGCCGACCGCCGCCGCAGGCGGCGGAGTCCGCTCAGCGCCTCCATGGCCGCGATCCGGTGGATCCAGGTGCCGAGCCGAGCATCGCCCCGAAAGGTGCCGAGTGCGGCGAACACCTTCACGAAGGCGTCCTGGGTGAATTCCTCCGCCAGCGTCTCGTCCCGGACCAGCCGGAAAATCACTCGATGGACCCGGGGGGCGTGCACATCGTAGAGCTCGCGGGCGGCCAGACGGTCGCCCCCTAGGACCCGTGCGATCAACGCCCGTTCCTCAACTGGTTCCATTCCAACTCCGGAGTCGGCACCAACTTGGATGCCCAAGACCGGAATATGGTTCAGTCGACCCTAGCCGCCCGCTGGGACGGAGTGTGGGGCTTGGATTCTGAGGGGGGTAAGACTGGGGGCGGAAGCCGATCGAAGGCCATCCTGGCGCCGAGATCAGTCCGGGCCGTTCGATCGGCCTGACGACGAATAGCAGGGGCGGGACTCGAACCCGCGACCCCGGCATTATGAGTGCCGTGCTCTAACCACCTGAGCTACCCTGCCAAGGGCGCCAATCCTAGCGCCGGCCCGCGGCCCCGGTCAAGGTTTCCGGTCGCGGTCTTCTTCGAGTATGAAGGCGTGCTCCCCCCGCCGGAGCATCCCATGCTCCTCCCGGGCGATCTTCTCCTGGAGCTCGGGATCGTTCTGGACTGCCCTGGCGTACCGAGCCAACGAATCGACCTTCCGCTGCAGATCCGTCAGCAGGGCCCGCTCCGCCCGTTCCTGGCGGCGGAGTTCCATCCATTGCAGGGTGCTGAACTCCCCGCCCTGCACCGCAAAGGCCAAGGCGGCCACCAGGACCACCACCAGGAGCCAGCGACCGGGGGTCACAGTGAGTAGAGATCCCGCCCGGGATAGTGTGCCAGGTCGCCAAGTTCTTCGCCGATCCGGAGGAGCTGGTTGTACTTCGCCACCCGATCCGTCCGGCTCGCGCTTCCGGTCTTGATCTGACCCGCTCCGGTCGCCACGGCCAGATCGGCGATGAAGGTGTCTTCGGTCTCGCCGGAGCGATGCGAAATGATGACGCCGTAGCTGCTCGACTTGGCCAGCTCGATGCACTGGAGCGTTTCGGTCAAGGTGCCGATCTGGTTCACCTTGACCAGCACCGCATTGCCGACGCCTTCCTCGATGCCCCGACCCAGTCGATCGACGTTGGTCACGAAGAGATCGTCGCCCACCAACTGGATCCGCTCGCCGAGGGCCTCGGTCAGCGTGGTCCAGCCGTCCCAATCATCCTCGGCCAGCCCATCCTCGATCGACACGATCGGGTACCGATCCACCCACCCCTGATAAAGCGTCACCATGTCGGCGGCGCTGCGGCGGCTCTTGTCGCCCTTCTTGAAGACGTACTCCTTGGTCTCCTTGTCGAACAACTCGGAGGCCGCCACGTCGAGGCAGATCGCCAGGTCCCGCCCCGGCTCGTACCCCGCACCGCGAATCGCCTCCATGACGACATCGAGAGCCGCCTCGTTCGACGGAAGCATTGGGGCAAAACCGCCTTCGTCGCCGACGGCGGTCGACAGGCCCATCTTGGTCAGCACCTTCTTGAGCGCGTGAAACACCTCGACGCCCATCCGGAGCCCATCCGCGAAGTTGTCGGCGCCGATCGGCGAGACCATGAACTCCTGGGCATCGACGTTGTTGCTGGCGTGGGCGCCGCCGTTGAGGATGTTCATCATGGGCACCGGGAGAATCCGGGCCATTGGGCCGCCGAGATAGCGGTAGAGTGGGAGGCCGGTTTCCTCCGCCGCCGCGCGGGCCACCGCGAGCGACACCGCCAGAATCGCGTTCGCGCCGACCTTCCCTTTGTTGGGGGTCCCGTCGGTTTCCATCATCTCGGCGTCGACGGCAATCTGGTCCTCCGCGGCCATGCCCTCGAGCCGGGGCCCGATGATCTCGTTGACGTTCTTGACCGCGTCGAGCACCCCGCGGCCGAGATAGCGTTTCTGGTCGCCATCACGCAGCTCCACCGCTTCGTGCTCGCCGGTCGACGCGCCGCTCGGAACGGCCGCCCGGCCGCGCGCGCCGCTCGCGAGGACGACCTCAGCCTCGACGGTGGGATTGCCGCGGCTGTCGATGATTTCGCGACCGTGCACTTCGATGATGGTGGACATGGATGGATTATCGGGTTGAAGACTGGTGGTTGGACTGGCCCCAAGGATAGACGCCCGGTGCCGTCGGAGACAACTCGCCTTACTCGACGGCGCCGAGAGCCAGCATCGCGGCCCGTGCTTCGGCCGCCAGGCGGTCGCGCGCCCCGTAGTCGAGCCCGGCGGTCGGGATCGGATGGCCGATTCGGATGGTGACCGTCCCGGGGCGCGGCGAGATGCTTCGCTTCGGCAGCCGTTCGAAGGTGTCGACGCAGACGACCGGGACGATCGGCGCCCCGGCCGCGATCGCCAGCACGAACGGGCCCTTCTTGAACGGGAGGAGTTTCCCCGTCATGCTCCGGGTCCCTTCGGCGAACACCACGGCCGACGTCCCCGCGCGGATCTGGGCGGCGGCCCGGTCGTACGACGCGAAAGCCGACCCCCGATTGTCCCGGTCGATCTCGATGTGCCCCATCGCGTTGATGGCGGGCCCGAGGAACGGAACCCGGGAGAGTTCCTTCTTGAAGACGAACCGGATCGTGCCGGGCAGCCCCGTCAGGAGGCCCCAGATGTCGACCCACGACAGGTGGTTCGACACGAACACCACCGGTTGTCCCGTCGGCACCCGGTCGAGCCCCTCGACCACGAGTTCCATTCGGGTTGCCCGGAGGAGCCGGGAGCCGTAGCTCCACTGAATCTGATCGTAGAGTCCGCCCCGTTGCTGCCGGACACCCGACATCGCCGCGACCACGACCCGGGTGCCGTAGTAGACCGTGAGGCCGATCGTCGCCGCGACGTACCGGAGCGTCCGGATCATGCCCGCCGCGTCACCGGAAGTGGTCGAACCCGACACTGGCCACGTCGGCACCGCCCCAGGTCAGGTGGAGGCCACCCACGAGGGTCACTCGACCGATCCGGGTCAACGGCACCTCGGCCAGGATCGCCCGGTCGGCCGCCACCCGTTCGAAGTCGGCTGGCAGAGTCACGAGTAGCTCGTAGTCCTCGCCCCCGGCCGCGGCGAACCAGGCCGGTGGCTGACCGATGGCCGCCGCCTCGGCCTCGACGGCCGGATCGACCGGCACCCGTTCGAGCTCGACCACCAGGCCGACCCCGCTGGCACTGGCGAGATGACCCGCGTCCGCGGCGAGCCCGTCGCTCACGTCGAGCATGGCGGTGGCGCCGGCCCGACCGAGCGCCAGTCCGAGCTCGAGGCGTGGAACCGGATGCGCAAAGCGGCGCCGGGCGGCCGCCGAGGGCACCCGCCCCGCCTCCCACGCGGCGAGGGCCGCGCGGGAACCGCCTAACGCTCCGCTCACCCACACCCCATCGCCGGGCCGCGCCCCCCGGCGCCGGACCGGAGCGGTCGACCGACCGAGCACCGTCACGGCAAGTGCCAAGCTCGGCCCGCGGCTCAAATCGCCGCCGACCACCCGGGCTCCCACCGCCGAAGCCGCCCCCCCGACGCCGCGCATGACCGCGCCGAGGTCGGCCGAGTCGATCGAGGCCGGCGCCGCCAGCGCCACCAATACCGCCTCGGCGCGGGCCGCCACCGCGGCCAGGTCCGAGAGGGCGGCCCCCGCCGCCCGCCACCCGATTTCCTCGAGGTCGAGCCAGTCCCGCCGGAAATGGACCCCCTCCACGGCCAGATCGGTGCTCGCGCACCAGCCGTCCGGGAGGAACGCGCAATCGTCACCGAGGTCGGCCCCCGCCGTGCCTAACGCCAGGCCAAGGGCCCGGATCCGGTCGAACTCGGGGCCCGGCCCGAGTGGCGTGGCCGTCACGAC
>CADEGB010000254.1 GCA_902826755.1 uncultured Gemmatimonadota bacterium | reverse complement strand
GACATCACCGCGGCCGCGGCCGCGCCGGGGGTGATCGCGGTCTACACGGGCAAGGACGTGGCCGGTAAGATCAATCCGGTGCCGTGCGCCTTCAACGTGCCGGGCTGTGATCTCAAGACCCCGGCCCACCCGGTGCTGGCGGTCGACAAGGTCCGCTACGCCGGCGACGGGGTGGCCCTCATCGTGGCCGAGTCTCGCGCTGCCGCGCGCGATGCCGTCGACCTCGTGGAAGTCGACTACGAGCCCCTCGGCGCCACCGTCGATCCCGAAAAGGCGGTCCAACCCGGCGCGCCCGAAATCCACGCCGACGTGCCCGGCAACGTGGCCTTTACCTGGCACGTGGCCGGCGGTGACGCCGACCAGGCGTTTGCGAATGCCGGCGCCAAGGTGTCGCTCCGGATCGTCCAGCAGCGGCTCCTCCCGACGGCCATGGAGCCGCGGGCGGCGGTGGCCTCGTACAGCAAGTCGATGGGGCAGCTGACGCTGTGGGCCACCAGCCAGAACCCCCACATCCACCGGTTCCTCTGCTCGGTGATGCTCGGCCTGCCCGAGCACAAGATCCGGGTCATTTCGCCGGACGTCGGCGGCGGCTTCGGCAGCAAGATCCCGGCGTACGCCGACGAGGCCCTGGTGAGCTGGGCCGCCATGACCCTCGGCCGGCCGGTCAAATGGACCGAGGATCGCTCCGAGAACTACAAGGTCACCACCCACGGCCGCGATCACGTCGAGTACGTCGAACTCTGCGGCGAGAAGGACGGCACCATCACCGGCCTCCGGACCAAGGTGTACGCCGGACTCGGCGCATACGCCTCGACCGCGGCGCCCGGGGTGCCGACCATTCTCCACGGGCTGATGTATTCGGGGGCCTACATGATCCCGAACATCAAGGGCACCGTCATCGGCGCCTACACCTCGACCACCCCGGTGGACGCGTACCGCGGCGCCGGACGGCCCGAAGCAACGTTCCTGATCGAGCGCCTGGTCGACACCTTTGCCCGCGACATCGGGATGGATCCCGCGGCCGTCCGCCGCAAGAACCTGATCCCGAAAGAAAAGATGCCGTACACCGTGGCCACCGGGATCACCTACGACTCGGGTGACTACCACGGCGCCCTCGACAAAGCGATGGCGCTGGCCGGGTACGACGACTTCCGGGCCGAGCAGGCCAAGGCCCGCAAGGCCGGCAAGTATCTCGGTATCGGGATGAGTTCGTACACCGAGATCTGCGGCCTCGGACCTTCGCAGGTGGCCGGGCAGATCGGGTTCGGCGGCGGGCTCTACGAGTCGGCCATCGTCCGGGTCTACCCGACCGGCACCGTTCGGGTCTACATCGGCACCCGGCCGCACGGACAGGGTGAAGAAACGACCTTTGCCCAGATCGTGGCCGAGGAGTTCGGACTGCCGGTGGAGAACGTCGAAGTGGTGGCTGGCGACACCGAGTCGACCCCGCAGGGCTGGGGCACCTACGGCAGCCGAACCACGGCGGTCGGCGGCGCGGCGCTCAAGCTGGCGGCGGTCAAGGTCAAGGAGAAGGCCAAGAAGCTCGCCGCCCACCTGCTCGAGGCCAACGAGGGCGATCTCGAGTGGTCCGACGGCAAGTTCCAGGTCAAGGGATCGCCCCAGCAGTCCAAGGGGTTCGGCGAGCTGGCGCTGATGGCCAACGTCGCGTGGAACATGCCGGCCGGGATGGAGCCCGGGCTCGAATGCAGCGCCTTCTTCGACCCGACCAATTTCGTCTTCCCATACGGGACCCACATCGCCACGGTGGAAGTCGACATCGAAACCGGCGAGACCTCGATTCTCCGCTACGTCTGCGTCGACGACTGCGGCCCCCACATCAATCCGATGATCGTGGAAGGTCAGGTCCACGGCGGCGTGATCCAGGGCATCGGCGAGGCCATGCAGGAAATCGCGGTGTACAGCGATGACGGCCAGCTCCTGACCGGCACGATGATGGACTACGCCGTGCCGAAGGCCAGCCAGATGCCCGCCATCGAGTCGCAGTTCACCTACACGCCGACCCCGGTCAATCCGCTCGGCGTCAAAGGCATCGGCGAGGCTGGCACGATCGCGTCGGTGCCTTGCCTCGTCAACGCGGTCATCGATGCCCTGAGTCCTCTCGGCATATCCCACATCGACAAGCCGCTCACGCCGGCCCGGGTCTGGGCCGCCATCCAGCAGGCGAAGGGAGACGCTCGATGATCCCGGTCGGGTTCGACTACACCCGGGCCAAATCGGTCCGCGAAGTCCTGAATGGGCTCGCCACCGGCGACGCCAAGCTGATTGCCGGAGGCCACAGCCTCCTGCCGCTGATGCGGTTCCGGCTGGCTCAGCCAGCCAAGCTGATCGACATCGGCGAACTCGAGGAGCTTCGGGGTATCGAAGCGAAGGGTCGGAGCGTCCGAATCGGGGCCGCCACCACCTACCGCGACCTCGTCGATTCGACCATCCTGGCGGAGAAATACCCGATCATCATCGAGGCCACCCTCGGGATCGGCGACACCCAGGTCCGCAACCGCGGCACCGTGGGCGGCGGACTGGCCCACGCCGATCCGGCCAGCGACATGCCGGCCGTGATGCTGGCCCTCGACGCCACGTTCAACCTCCGCTCCAAGGCCGGCAAGCGGTCGGTGGCGGCGCGCGAGTTCTTCATCTCGCCGTTCGTGACGGCCATGAAGGACGACGAGATGCTCTACGACATTACCCTGCCCGCGCCGCCCCGGAAGGCCGGGATGGCGTACGTCAGCTTCGATCAGAAGGCGTCCGGCTACGCCATCGCGGCCGCCGCGGCCATCGTCACCAAGAGCCGGAAGAGCATCGCGACCCTGACCCTGGCGCTGACCGGGGTCGGAGAAAAGGCCTACCTCGCTGAGGTGCCGGACGCGATCGGCACCCACGGCGACGACGCGGCGCTCGACAGCGCGTTGAGCGCCGTGGCGGATTCCGCGGTGGTCAACAGCGATGTCCACGCCTCGGCGGAGTATCGGGCCCATCTGGCCCGGGTCGCCGCCAAGCGGGCCATTCAGACCGCGTTGGGTCGGGCCGGCTGAGCGTCGTCGGACTGGTGCTGGCGGCGGGGTCGGGTACCCGCTTCGGCACCGGACAGAACAAGTTGCTCGCCCGGTGGCGAGGACGGTCGCTCATCGAGCACGTCCTCGCCACGGTCGTTTCCGCCCGGGCGGAGGGACTGCTCGGTGATGTCGTGGTGGTCTATTCGCCGGCGGCGCCGGAGGTCGGAGCCCTCGCCACCGCGGCGGATTGCGATGCGGTGATGGTGACCCGCGAGCGACCGGCCATTGCCGAGAGCATCAAAGCCGGATTCGTGGCCCTGGAGGCGATCCACGATCTGACCGGGGTCACCGCCTCTCTGGTCCTCCTCGGCGACCAACCCAGGCTCTCGCTCGACGCGATCCGCGCGGTGGTGAAACGGGCGGGGGGTGCGCCCGCCGCGTTGGTGCGGCCCCGTTACGCCGGAGCGCCGGACGCCCCGGGTCACCCCGTGCTGCTGGGCCGCGCTCACTGGCCGCTGGTGACCCTGGCCGAAGGCGACCGCGGACTCGACCGGATCATGGCCGACCGAGGACTCCAGTGGGACCGGGTCGATCAGCCCGGCACCAACCCCGACGTGGACACCGAATCCGACCTCGGCCTGCTCGACGCCCCCGGATACCAGCCACCGCCCTGACCGACGACGGATCAGCCGCCCGGCGCACTCCCTCGCGCGATCATCGCATCCTGGATTCGATTGATCAATGCGGCCAGCTCGGGATTCGAGCCATACATGTCGAACTCCCGGGTGGCCATGAGGCCCATCGAGAACGGACCTGGGGCTGATTCGACCGGCTCGCGTCGGACGGTGCCCCGGCACCAGGTGAGTTGGCGAACGATCGACGCGGCCACGTCCCAGTCCGCGGCGAGCGGGCCCAGCGCGGCTTCGGCCCGATCGATTGCGGCCAGCAACTCGTCGTCGGCCAGTGGCACCGGAGGAGCCAGGCCAATCAGGAAGCCGAGCGAATCGTCGTCCGGCGGCCTTTCCGGCCGGGGCGGTTTGGGCTGACCGGCGATCCCGATCCACCGACCCCGAGCCCTTCCGTCTGCCAGAACCCGCGCCAGCACGGTCTCCCGCTCGGCCGCCGACACCGGAACCCGGTGGTCGCCGTCCCGTTGCCACCATCCGATCGACTCGGCGCGGAGCCACCATCCGTCGTCCACCTCGCAGCGGATCTCGAGCCGGCGGGCCGATTCGCGATACGCGATCGTCTGCCGGCCAAGGTCGTAGTCGATCGAGAACTCCCCGGGCACGGTCAGGGCGTCGACGCCCGATCGAAACGGATCCGCTTCATCCGGCTCGCGCTGTAGTCGAAGCCGTTGATCCGCCCATCGGCTCCCCGGGTGAAGGTGACGAACCCGTCGGCCGCCTGGAAGCCATCGGTCGTGACGGGTTCGAGGGTCGCGCGTCGGAATGCCCGAGCCCGAAGGACCGCCTTGCCGCTGTCGATGGCGATGGTCCACGTGGTCTTGAGTTCGGGACTCGGATAGGTCCCCACGAGTTGCGCCAGGTCGGCCGCGGTCAGCGACGGCGATTGGACGCGGACGTACTCGTCGGCCGCTTCGCCACGGATGGCGATGGTGGCGGTCCGCCGATCAGGACTGAACCCTACCTCGACTGGCACACCCTTGGCGGCAAAGCGATTGCCGTCCTTCGGGAGCAGGTCGAAGGAACCGCCGAACACCCGCAAGCTCAGCCCGCCGTCCCGCGCGGCGATCGCGAAGGTGCTCTGGAGCTGCTCGGAGAAGTAGGTGCCGAGGTACCCCGCGGGATCGACGGCGGCTCCCGCGGTGGCTGCCGGCCCGGGCTTGGCGCGAGCCCCGCCCTCCTTCGGTTCGGGGAATCGCCCCGCCAGGACGACGTCCGCCACTTCTTCCGAGCGGCGCTGGGTGTCGGCGTCGGCCACGTTGCAGAGCACGGCGATCGAGACGCCCTGATCGGGAAACCGCATCAGCATCGCGCGATAGCCGGCCCAGGCTCCGCCGTGGTGGATCCGCCGGAGCCCGCGGTAGCGGTCGGCAAAGAGGCCCCGCGCGTACTGAAGCGTGTCACCCGTGTTGAGCTGGCCCCGAGTCTCCATCGTGGAGACGAACTCGCGGCCGCCCACCCGGGGATCCCGGAAGTTGGCGTCCCAGCGCGCCAGCTCGAGCACGTTGGTGTTGACGGCCCCGTCGCCCGTCTGGTCCCAGTTCGACATGTCGATCACGAACCCGCCCTTACCGTTCGGCGAATAGGCGGAGGCGCGGTCCTTGACGATATCGGTGTGATCGTCGCGGAAGTGGGTCCGCGGCATGCCCAGGGGCCCGAAGATCCGCTCCTTGGAAAACTGCGCCAGCGTCTGCCCGGAGACTCGCTTGACGATGGTCGACAAGAGGAAGAACCCGGTGTTGCTGTAGTCCCACCGGCTGCCGGGCACGAAGTTGAGATTCCGCTGGGCGATGATGACGGCCAGGGCGTCGTCGTCGTCGGTGAAGTCCTCGAAGCGGTGGCCGGCGAGGTAGAGCAGGCCGTTGTAGTCCCGCAGGCCGCTGGTGTGCCGGAGCATGTGGTCGATGGTGATCGTCTTGCCGTAGGTCGGCAGCTCCGGGACGTACTTCCGGACGTCATCGGACAACTGGAGCTTGCCGTCCAGCGCCAGGAGGACCACGGCCGCCGCGGCGAATTGCTTCGAGGTCGAGCCGATGTCGAACACGGTCCGGGGCTCGATCGGCACGCCGAGGCTGAGGTCGGCCATGCCATAGCCCTTGGCGTAGACGACCGCGCCGTTGCGATAGACGCCCAGGGCGCAGCCGGGGGTGGTGCGGCCAAAATCCTTGAAGACCGCGTCGACCCGGGCGGCGGGAATCGGGGCGCCTTGCCCGGCCACCACACGGGGGGCGACGGCCACCAGGGACAGGAGGAGCAGCGAGCGAGCGACGACCATGCGATTCAACCATCGGGTGTGGGAGGCCCCGAAACATCCGATCCGAGGGGCGCGAACACAACCCGCCCGGGCCGCGGACGCCCCGCCGCCGAGGCCGTCTCGGGATCCGGGCTGGCATCGTCACCCCAGGCGGGATATTCTCAGACTCGATCCAACCGTCATCTCTTCCAGGATACACCCTCGATGCGTCGCGCCGTGACGTTGGTCGGGCTGCTGATAGCCGCCCGGCCCGCCCTGGCTCAGGTCGATTATCGCCGAGCCGAGCAGTTTCTGAGCTGGAACGCCATCCGCCACACCTATCATGATCAGGTGGCCCCGACCTGGTACTCGGACAGCACCCGGTTCTGGTACCGGGTCAACACCCGGCGCGGATTCGAGTTCCTGACCGTCAACCCGACCACCGGCAGCCGCGGCCTCCTGTTCGACAACGCCAGACTGGCCGCGGCCCTCTCGGTGGCCGCGGACACCGCCGTCGATCCCGGCAAATTGCCCTTCCAGACCTTTGCCTTCGATCGCGACGGCCGGGACGAGCGCGCCATCCGGCTCCGAATCGGCAAGCGGGGATTCCGCTGCGAGATCGGGACCTATCGCTGCGCCACCGCGGACACCCTCCCGAACCTGACGCGCTACGTCCGTTCGCCGGACGAGCGGTGGGACGCGTTCGTCTCGGGCTTCGACCTCTGGATCAAACCGGTGGGCGGTACGGACTCGACCCGGCTCACGAACGACGGGGCGGAGGGTTACGGGTACGGCCACGGCGCCCCCCGAGCGACTCAGGTTCGGCTCAAGCTGCCAAGCCGGCCGCAGGTGATCTGGTCGCCGGACTCGAAGCGGCTGGCGGTGGCAAGGATCG
>CADEGB010000253.1:2216-6839 GCA_902826755.1 uncultured Gemmatimonadota bacterium | reverse complement strand
CGGGTCCGGGTTCCCAGCGATTCCGGGAAGACCCGGGCCCGAGCCATGGCCAGGACGTCGCGAGAATGGACCATCAGCATCCCGTTGATCGACGTCGCGGCAGCCAGGATGGCGGCGACCGCCACGGCCCCCCCGACCCAGGTCGGGAGGAACACCTCGGCGGCTCGGGCCACCGGCGCGGTCACCGTACCGAGCGTGTCCCAGGGGAGCAGGGCCGGAACCGCCAGCGCCACCAGCACGTAACTCGACAGGACGATGAGGAACCCAATCAGGAGGGTCCGCGGAATGGTCCGGGTCGGATCCTTGATCTCTCCGCCAATCTCGGTGATCACGGTCGCTCCGGCGTACGAGAAGAACGCCAGGACCGCGCCCGAGGCCACCGGGCCAGGCCCCTTCGGGAGAAGCGGCGTCAGCAACTCAGGCCGGGCGTTGGCCACCCCGCCCAGGCCAAAGCCGTACATGATCACCAGGAAACCGATCGTCATCGCCACCTGGATCCAGACCGCGAGCTGGACGGTGGTCAGGTTGAGGAGCCCGAAGATCAGCACCGAGACGAGCGCCACGGCCGTCCGGTTCAGGGCGGGAAAAAAGTACGCCAGGTAGTCGGCCAGCCCGAACCCGACGAGGGCCAGGCTGACCACCACGGCCACCAGGGTCACCCACACGCCGATGAAACCGTACACCGGCCCAAGAACCCGCGCCGCCGCCACGTTGGCCGCCCCGCTGACCGGCACCGCCCCCCCGACCATGGCGCCGGCCACGCAAGCCACGGCGGCGAGAGCGCCCGCCAGCAGATAGGATAGGAAGGCGCCGGGCCCGACCTCCGCCGCCAACTGGCCCGGCAGAATGAAGATCGAAGCCCCGATGACGTACCCGACCAGCGTGAAGACAGCCCCACCCAGCCCGATGGTACGGCCGGCGGACGACGAATCGGACATTGCAATCCTCGCGGTGGCAGGGGGGTCGTGGCGGAGATACAATCGCGCCTGGGGGCCGCGGCGGCAAGCGGCCCCGGCTTGCGCGAGTAACATAACAGTCGTTGTTTTCAACCGACACCCAGACCCCTCGGACGCCATGACCGACGACCGCATCATTTTCGAGAAGACCGGCCCCCACACCGGGTTGATCCGCCTCAACCGCCCCGAGCGTCTGAACGCCATCGACATGGAATCGATGGAAGCCCTCCACCGCCTCCTCGGTCGACTCAGCGTGGATCCCGACCTCCGAGCGGTCGTGCTGACAGGCACGGGGCGGGCGTTCTCGTCGGGGGCGGACCTCAAGGCCATGGACGAGACCCCCCCGGGCGAGGTGACGATCAAGACCGCCCACGGTCAGTTCCAGCTGTTCCAGGACGTCACCCGACGGATGGTCTCCAGTCCGGTCGTCTACCTCGCCGCCATCAACGGGATTGCCGTGGGGGTCGGCGCCGAGTTGTCGGTGGCGTCCGACATCCGGATCGGAACGGATGCGTCAGAGGTCATGTTGTCGGAGGTCAAGCGGGGCCTGTTTGAGACCAACGGGGTCCTCCACTACCTCCCTCGGATCGTCGGCCACGGGCGGGCCACCCAGTGGCTCCTGACCGGCGAGCGGGTCAAGGCGGCCACCTTGCTGGCGGCCGGGTTCCTCAGCGAACTGGTCCCGGCCGATCGGTTGCTGCCACGAGCCCAGGAACTGGCCGAGGCCATCGCGGCCAATGCCCCGCTGTCGATTCGGATGCTCAAGCACCTGCTGCGCCGGACCTGGGACGTGGACCTCGAGGCGATGATGCAGTACGAGGTGGATGGCATGATGGCGTGCCTGGCGAGCGAAGACGTCGAGGAAGGCGTTCGGGCCTTCGTGGAGCGCAGGGCGCCCGTGTGGAAAGGGCGGTAGGGACCGGACGGAGCAAGGCGGATCGGCAACGACTGAAACAGTGAGGCGACTATGCGGCGGTTGATCGCGGTGGTGGCGATGGTGACGGCGGCGACGGGACCGGTGCGGGCACAGCAGCCCGATCCGCTGGCCAGCTGCGCGGCCCCGGCGGTAACGACGGCCGAGGTCGACCGGCAATCGGTCTACGTGGCGATGAACGACGGCGTCAAGCTGGCGGTCGACGTCTACCTCCCCCGCGGGCTGACGACCGGAACCCGGCTCCCGTCGGTCCTGGTCTCGACCCGCTATTGGCGGGCGGCCGAGGGACAGCCCATCGGGCCCATGGAGAAGTTCTGGATTTCCCGCGGCTACGCCTACGTCTACGCCGACGTGCGCGGCACCGGGGCGTCGTACGGTCAGTGGTACTACCCGTGGTCACCCCGGGAAATCGAGGACCTCACCGGACTCGCCGACTGGATTGCGACCCAGCCATGGTCGGATGGCCAGGTCGGATCCGTTGGCACCTCGTATACCGGCAACACCGCGCAGCTCACGGCGGCGGGCGGCTCCCGAGCGGTCAAAGCGGTCATTCCGCGGTTCATGGACTTCGACGCCTACGCCGACCTGACCTATCCCGGTGGCGTCTTCAACGAGATGTTGATCCGTGATTGGGGCAAGATGGTGTACGCGATGGACATGAACAAAGTACCCCAGGCTCCCAACGGCGTGCGGAAGGTCGACGCCGACACCGACGGCTCGCTCCTCGCCGGGGCGGTCCAGGACCATCAGAAGAACCCGCCCCTTTACACCTCGATGGACGGGATCGTCTACCGGGACGACGTCGTCCCGGCCTTCGGCGGCGCCACCAACGACATGGCGAGTTCCTACCAGTACCGAGCCCAGGTGGAGCGATCGGGCGTCCCGATCTTCGGCTGGGGGAGCTGGCTCGACGCGGGAACCTCCCAAGGCGTTCTGAACCGGTTCATGACATGGTCCAACCCGCAGATCGCGGTCATCGGGCCGTGGAGTCACGGCGGCGGTAACCACACCAGCCCATTCCTGGCGCCCGCCACGCCAACCGTTCCGACGAACCTCGTCCAGAACGAACAGGCTGCCTGCTTCTTCGATCAGTATCTCCGGGGCAAATCCAACCGCATGACCGGCAAGACCCTGATCTACTACACCCTCGGCGAAGAGAAGTGGAAGCAGACCACCTCCTGGCCCGTGGCCGGCACGACCAGCCGCCGGTTCCACCTGGCGGGGGGCGGCGCCCTGGCCGCTCGGGCACCCGCACAGACCGGCCGGGACGAGTACCGGGTCGACTTCGAGGTCAGCACAGGCACCAACAATCGCTGGTACACTCAGCTGGGTGGCAACGACGTCATCTACCCCGAGCGATCCGAGCAGGATGCCCGGATGCTCACCTATACGACCGCACCGCTCGACCGGGATCTCGAGGTGACGGGCCAGGGTGTCGTGACACTCAACGTCCGCTCGACCGCAACCGACGGGAACTTCTTCGTCTACCTCGAGGACGTCTCCCCGGAGGGAAAGTCGACGTACGTCACCGAAGGGATGCTGCGCGCGTTGCATCGGAAGCTCTCGACCGACCCCGCACCGTACCGGACCACCTATCCGTACCGGAGTTATCGGAAGGCGGATGGACAGCCCCTGGTGCCCGGCCAGACGGCCACGCTCACCTTCCAGTTGATCCCGACTTCGGTCCTGTTCAAGGCCGGACACCGGATCCGGATCGCCATCGCCGGCGCCGACAAAGAGACCTTCCAGCGAATCCCGGCCCAGGGCGACGTGACCCTGACCGTCGAGCGCGGTGGCGCCCGCGGGTCGTTCATCGACCTCCCCATCGTGCCGAGGTGAGGGCGGCCAGATGAAGAAGCGTCCACTCCTCGCGTACTTCGTCCTGGTCTTCCTGATCACCTGGTCGGTGGGGGCACTCGCGGTGGCGGCGCCGGAGTGGTTCAACCAGACATTCGGCCCGCTCGACAGCAGCAACCCGCTCTTCTTTCTGGCGGTCTACGCCCCAACCCTGACGGCGCTCGGCCTGACCGCGACTTTCGAAGGAGGCGCCGGGCTCAAGGCGCTCTTCGGGCGACTCGACCCGCGGCGCGGTCATCCGATCTGGTTCCTGATCGTGATCGGGGGGTTCCTCCTGCTCACCGGCCTCGGTGTCGTGATCGGCGAGCGATTCGGTGGTCCGGCGCCGACGTGGAATCTGGCCGGAGCCGCCGGGATTCTCGGTCTCAGCCTTTTCCGCGATCCCGGACCGCTCGGCGAGGAACTGGGGTGGCGTGGCTTTGCCCTGCCGCGGATGCTCCGGCTCTGGAGCCCGGTCAAAGCGAGCCTGATCCTTGGGGTGA
Organism: uncultured Gemmatimonadota bacterium; assembly: GCA_902826755.1. GTDB lineage: Bacteria > Gemmatimonadota > Gemmatimonadetes > Gemmatimonadales > GWC2-71-9 > SHZU01. Next base: position 2,610 of record CADEGB010000253.1, on the reverse strand, counting down.
TCTGGGGGATCTGGCACCTGCCGGCGTTCTACGTTTCCAGCTTGTCGCAGAGCCAGCTGTCGTTTCCGGTATTCGTCGTCGGCGCCGTGTCGCTCTCGGTGGTGACGAGCTGGCTGTTCCTCCGCTCGAAGGGCAGCGTGCTGATCGCCATCGCCACGCACCTGATGGCCAACCACGCGGCCGACGTCACTGGGGGGACGTTCACCCAACTGGCCATCGGCATGGCGATCGTGGCCGTGGCCCTGATCGTCACGGGCCAGTTCCGTTCGGATCCGGCCGCGCTCCACGTCCCCCCACCCTGATTCGATCCGGTGGCCTCAAGCGGGGCCTACTTCACGATTTCGCGTGATTCCAGGTTGGCTTCGACCTCGGCGCGGGTCAACCAGGCGTCCCG
>CADEGB010000253.1:0-2206 GCA_902826755.1 uncultured Gemmatimonadota bacterium | reverse complement strand
CCTCCCGCTTGGCGAGGAGCTCGAGCTGGTCGCCAAACTGCTTCGACCCGGCTCGGGTCGAGTTGCCGTAGGCGGTGAGCACTTTGGCCCGCACCGGTCGGGCAAACTCCACGGCCGCGTAGTAGGTGTCGCCACCCACGATCGCGAACTTGCCCCCTTCGTCCGGGGTGTAGTAGGCCACTCGGAAGACGCCGTAGGGATCGCCGGGTGCTCCGTTACCGGGAAAATCCTGCCCCGCAAACCGCAGCCGCATCACTTCACCCCACGGGACGTCCAGAGCACCGTAAGTCCGCTCCATGGTGGTCGCCGCCCGATCGAGGGCCGCGACCGCCGCCGCCGGGCTCCCAAGCCCCCGCGGCGTGGTAATGGCCGAGTCGAGGCGCCAAGGTGACGCGAACGCCTTTGGACTCCGAGCCCAGGCATCCGCCCAGGCGGTAAACAGCAACGCCCCGCGGCTGTCGGCGTTGGCCTGCCGATCCCAGCGTTCGAGCACCACGGCGGCCCGCCGCGCCGTTGCCGACCCCGAGCGCCGGACCGCCGCCAGGAGATCGTCCAGGACCCGATCCGCCAGCAGCATCCTGCTCGAGTGCTTGTAGGCCACCAATTCGTCGAAGGTGATGCTCGAGTCGGACGCCAACATGGTGGCCGACACCTGGGGCCGGAACGGCATCGCCACGGGAGCGACGTAAGCCGGGAATTTGCCGGGGTCGAGCAGGTTCGGCACCGTGCTCGTCCACGGCGGGTCGTTGGCATTCTGCAGCCAGCCCGTGGCCGGATCGATCAGCTTCGGCAACTCGGCATAGGCGTGATACTCCGTCCACAAGGCGGCCGAGCTGTCACCCGGCGCGAGTTGGGTCCAATAGCCCACGTCACCGCGCGACCGTTTCGGAACGTCACCACCGAACAGATAGTAGATATGCCCGGCTACGTCCGCGTACATGACATTGAACATCGGGACGTCCAGCCGGCTGACGATCTGTTCGAATTCCTCCAGGGTCTTGGCCCGCGACATGTCCCACCACTGCTTCAGCATCCCCGGCCGGTCGAGCCCCGCCACCCGGAGCGCCACCGCGGTCCCGCCGGAGTCGGCGATGACCGGTCCATGGATCGACCGCTTGATCACCAAGGTGTCGTCGCGAAGGGAGCCATCGGCTTGCTTGACCTTGATGACCTCGGTGCTCGTATCGAAGGGCCGGATCTGCCCGTCCCACCGGTAGCCACCGTCCACCACGGTCAGCCGGAACTGGTCGCTGCCGTCGTAGGTGTTGACCGTGTGAGACCAGCCAAGGCTGTCGTTGAACGCGATGACCGGCTGGGGAAAGCCAACCAGGGCGGTGCCGTAGACGTTGACCCCCGGGGCATTCCAATGAGCCTCGTAGAACAGGAACAGGTCCGACCACCCGAGGTGCGGGTTGGCCAGCAACATCGCGTTCTTGCTGGCCGATCGACTCGGGCCGATCGCCCAGGTGTTGGAGCCGTTGCCACCGCGGGCAGCCCGGCCCCGGCGGCCGAGGATCGCGGCAATGGCCCGATCCTGTCCGTGGATGAAGACGAAGTGGACCACGTGGTGGGCGTGGGCAACGACGTCAACGGGCGAGATCGGCAGCACGGCTTTGACGCTATCGCCGATGGCCGTCGGGTTCCGGGTGGCGTATTCGTTGATGCCGGCGGCAAAGGCATCGAGGTTCCGCTTGAAGACGGAATCCTGGGCCTCGTACCACTCCCGGGCCCGCCCCGGAATGCCCATCCGCCGAACGTAGCGGTCCTTCTCGAGATAGGACCCACCCAGATACTCCGCCGCGCGCCCCCGACCCTCCGCGTAGAGCTTGAGAATCAGGTCGCCATGGCTCGCCATCTGGGCGTAGCCGAAGGCCTTGAAGAGACCTTCCTCGCTGGCGGCGTAGATGTGAGGGACGCCCCAGGTGTCCCAGAGGATCTCGTTGTCCGAGGACTCGGGGGCCCGGCCGCAGGCCAGGAGGACGAGGGCGGTGCCGCCCAGACTGAGAATGCGTCGCATGGTCGTCTCGAGTGAAAGGCGGGCGTTCAGGCCGGCCACTGGTGATTCTGGAACTGATCCCGCAGCACCTTCTTGTCGAACTTGCCGACGCTGGTCTTCGGCACCGACTCGATGAACACGACGTCGTCCGGCAGCCACCAGCTGGCAAAGCGGTCCTTGATGGAGGCGATCACCTCGCCGGCGTCGACC
>CADEGB010000252.1 GCA_902826755.1 uncultured Gemmatimonadota bacterium | reverse complement strand
ACCTCAACGAGAACGTGTTTCCGCAAGAAAGGTTCCACCTCGCCGGCCCCTCCCTCCGTTGCGCCCCCACCGCACCCCGGAGGCACCGAATCCCGCTGGGAATCCAGCCGTTTACCCAACAACACGCCGACCACGCGGACAGGCCTAACCAAGGAATTTTCCCAGCATCATCGACACGACGGATCGTCGGCAGAACGCCACACCTCGGGAGCCTTGTGTCGATCCGTCATGGGCGGCCGAGACGAAACGTCATGTGCAGGCGACGGCATACGGCGGTTAGATTTCCCCCCGCCTCCACGAACCGATCTGAATCTTGCCGACTCCGATGAACGCCGGACGTGTCGCCACCCTCGCCGCGGCGGCCCTGGCTGCCGGATGCCAGGTGGTCTCTTATCCCCCAGCGCAGGCCCGTCTCGACGGCGGCCCCGTCGCCACCCGCGGGGTGGTCAGCCACGAGGCCCGGTCCCAACTCCGGTTGTATCAGGACGCGGCCGGCTGCGAGTCGGTCCAAACGGTCAACCGCCAGTTCCGCCTGGTCACGGTGGCCGGCCCGACCGGGCCGGAGCGCCGGGTCCTCGAGGAGTCCTACGACATCCGGCATTGCCTCACCTCGGAGAGCGCAAGTTCGGAGGCCACCATCACGGTCTGGTTGCCCGACGGCAACGCCACCGTACCGTTGTTCCGGATCGCCGGCCGCGGAGCGGAGGGAGCGCCCGTGGGGAACCTCTACCGGATGACCAACCGGGGCTGCTGCGGGAGCCAGGACCTGGCCACCTACTTCAGCCTCATTACGGGCCGGATGCTGTTTGCTTCGAGCCTGTCGCCGAGGTCGATCGAGGTCGCGAACACCAGGACCATTCGGTACTTGGCGCTCCACGACACCTTTTCGGCTGCCGAGCTGCCCGAACGCGCCGCCGACTCGACCGTGGTCGCCGTGCTCCAATGGGGGGACGAGGAGGCCCCGGCCCGCCGCTATCTGGTGCGGATAAATCGACCGGAGGCGTTCGCCGGATCGGCGGTCCGGTTCCGTCGGGATGGGCGGGCGGTGGCGGACACCGTCCTGACCCTTTATCCGGACCGCCCGACGCTGGAGCTCATGGCCGAGATCGAGCTGGTGGCGCCGACGTCCAACCGGGTGATCACGATCGTGGTACCGATCGAGGGGCTGGAACTGAAGGTGGACCGGGCCCGCCTGCCCCCCGGGGTCACCCTCACCGAGGGGCAGTGAGTCGCGACCTGTTGCGGCGGACCGGCGCCCACCCGATCATCGGCCATCGGGGCGCCTCGGGGCTGGCCCCGGAGAACACGGTTCCCTCCTTCGACCTGGCCCTAGCCGAAGGCGCCGAGGCCTTCGAATTCGACGTCCGGCTGACCCGCGATCGGGTTCCGGTCGTCTTCCACGATTCAACCCTCGACCGGACCACCGACGCCAACGGCCCTCTCGGCGAGCGAGCGCTCCAGGACCTGGCGACGGTCGACGCCGGCGCCGGGTTCACCCCCGACGCTGGGCGGAGCCGCCCCTTCCGCGGACAGGGGGTCCGGATCCCGACCCTGGCCGAGGTGTTGGCGCGCTATCCGGAGATCCCATTCCTCCTCGAGCTGAAGGAGGTCGAGGCCGCCGAGCCCGTAGCAGCCGATTTGAGCCGGGCCGGAGCCGAGGACCGGGTCGTGGTGGCGTCCTTCCTGGACGAGGCCCTGGTGCCCTTCAGGCGCCCGCCGTTTCGACCCGGCGCCTCGCGGCGGGAGATCATTCGGCTGACCCTGGGCGCCCTGGTGGGCCGCCGGGTCGACGACCCGGCCCTGGCGTATGCCGTCCCCGACCGGTACCGGAACCTCGTACCGGTCGCGACCCCCCGCTTCGTCCGGGCGGCGGCTAGGCTCGGCAAGCCGGTGCATGTCTGGACGGTCAACGATCCGGTCCGAGCCAACCGGCTCTGGGACGCCGGCTGTGCCGGGATGATCACCAACTTCCCCGGCCTCCTCCTGGAAGCCCGCCGGCGCCGGTTTGGGAGCTGACCCTCAAGCAATCAGCCCCGCCGGGCGATACTCAGGGCATGACCTCCCCCGTCCTCCTCAACCGCTATACCCAGGACCTGTCCTCGGATTCCCGAGGTCTGGCCCGGTACATCGGGAATCTCGAAGAGGGCCGGTCCAAGGTGTCGGTCAACAGTTCCCTGTCGATCGGGGACAAGGCCGACTTCTTCCGGTTCCGGGTCACCAGCGATCAGTCCGTCCGCCTGTCCGCGGGCGAACTGGTTGGAGAGCAAGGGCTGGGCGTTGACGTCGCCAAGAAGGACACCGTCCGGTACCAGCTCCTGAGCGCATCCGGCCAGGTGGTGGCCGACTCGGACAGCGGCGCCGGCGAGGCGTACGAGAATTGGGTTGCCCTCAACTCGGATGAGAATCTCGAGCTGACCCGAGGCACCTACGCGCTCAAGGTGGCGCGCGGCACGGAGTCGGTCAATTCGAAGGAGTACGTCTACTCCTTCACCTTCCGGAGCGGCGTCGACGCGATCGTGGACGGGGCAGCGGAGACGGCCAGCCGGGAATTCCTGACGACCGAGCGGCCGGCCGCGGGCCTGACCTACGATCAGACGGGGAGCACGGCGGCGGTCCTGGGCCTCTTTACCGACGTCCGGGTGTTCTGATCCGGTCCAGATCGGCCAGCAGTGCGGCCGGTCGAGGAGGCCGTCCAAGGACCCTTGCCGTGACCCGCGCCGCGGGAACCGCCGCCCCGAAACGGAACACCTCCGCCGCCACCTGATCGTACCAGTCTGTCCGACCGACGCCGATTGGTCCATGACGTCGCGCCAGCGCCGCTCGGAGATCCGCCACGATGAACGCACCCAAGGCATAGTTGAGCATGTAGCCCGGGCTTTCGATCAGCTGCCCCCGCATGGCCCACCACGAAAGTTCGGGATGGGGCCGGATCCGGAGGTAGCGCGACGTGATGTCGGTCCAGATCCGGTTCGGACTGGCGGCTCCTGGGCGATGGACGCGAAACTCGAACAACGCCCACGCCATGTCGAGCATGATCCCGGCGTATTTGGCCCGGAGGGATTCGGCCAGGGGAACCGAATCGCCGAGGTAGGCGCGTTGCCAGGCCGGCTCGAACATCTCGAGCGTGGCGAGATCGGCGATCCCCTCGGTGAAGGTGTCGCTGTCGGGCCAGTCGTGGAACGCCGGTCGGGTCCGGATCGCCGCGATGTGGACGGCATGGCCGGTTTCGTGAAGCAGCTCGTTCAGGTTTCCGAACCCTCCAATCCGGTACGACGCGAAGACCCAGGGCTCAGCCCGTTCCCAACGGCCATTGCGTTCGAGCGCGCGGGCACCGAAGTCGGTGAACGCGATCGGGTACTTGCCGGTCCGAGGTTCCAGGTCATACCGCACCCCGAGCGCCACTGGGTCGGCCCCGAGGGCGCGATAGTAGCGATGGTTGATCGCGAGCAACGAATCCCGGGGGATCCGCGACTCGAGTCGACGATCGGCCGTCCCGACGAAATGGTAGTAGTCCCAGGGTTCGAAGACCGAGTCCGGGAGCGCCTGTCGCCATCGGTCGAGTGCCTGGACCAGCCATCGTTCGACGATCGCGCCGTCGAGCCCGAACGCGGTGCCGCGGCGAGCCATCGGCGTCGGCCGGCCAGCCCAGCGCGCCATTCGAAGCGGGAGTAACCTGCGATAGGGGGAATCGGGCTCGTCATGACCGTTGACGCTGCTCCAGACTTGATCGAGCGCCCGAAAGAGCGTCTCCCGCTTCCCTCTGTCCTCGGTCGTGCCAAGACGAGAGAGGATCGACAGACGGTCGAGGGTGTCGGTGCCGACCACGATCGAACCGGCCGCCACGGTGTAGCACGCGAAGATCCCGGCTTCGAGGGTGTCGGGGTTGGTCTGGGCGACGACAGTCGAGCGACACGCCGGGGCGGATGGCTCGCCCTCGGACCCGGCGGTTGCGTCTCCTGCCGCCCGTCGGCGCCATTCGCGGATCGCCTGCTCGGCCCGAGCATCCTCGCCGCTCAGGACGGTTCCCGTCAACCGGGTCAACAACCCGTCGAGTCGGTCGAGGGATGCCAGGTACTCCCCCCGGAGGTCCGTCACCGACACCCCGTGCACGGATCGATCGACCGCGCGTGACCGGGTCACGGACAGCTGGTCGGCCCAATAGCGGGTCTGGTCGAAGCGGTGCTCCACCGAGTCGATCAGACGGGCCGGGGCCTGCCCGAGCGCCGAACTCGAAACCAGCCCGGCAATCGACAGTGCGACAGCAATCCAGCGCATGGCTACCACGGGAGGAAAGTCGGGGGTAATCTAGTCTGCCCCCCTCGGAGACCGACGATGCGCCTGACGATGCTCCTGCTCCTAGGCACGACGGTGACCGGGCCGGCTGCGGCCCAAACCAGCCCTGCCGGCCCGATTCAGGAATGGCCGGTACCTTGGGACAAGAGCCGCCCGCGCGACCCGGCCGTGGCGCCCGATGGTCGGATCTGGTTCGTGGGTCAAGCGGGAAACTACGTGGCTCGGCTCGACCCGGGGTCCGGCACGTTCGAGCAGTTCTCGATCGATGCGGGAACCCACCCCCACAACGTGGTCGTCGACGCCGCCGGCAACGGCTGGTACGCCGGCAACATGAACGGGATGATCGGAAAGATCGACGGCCGCACCGGCGCCATATCCCGCTACCCCATGCCGGACAGCACGGCGCGCGACCCGCACACCCTGACCTTCGACGGTCGTGGCGACCTCTGGTTCACGGTGCAGAACGGCAATTTCGTCGGCAAACTGGTCACCAGCACCGGCAAGATCACCTTGGTCCCGATGGTGACGCCGCGATCACGGCCCTATGGGATCGTGATCGATCGCGCCAACCGGCCGTGGTTCGTGCTCTTCGGCACCAACAAGGTCGGCACCATCGACCCCGCGACCATGGCCCTCCGGGAGTACCCGCTTCCCGACCCCCAGACCAGGCCCCGCCGGATTGCCCTCACCTCCGATGGGATGATCTGGTACGGTGACTACACCCGAGGCGCCCTGGGGCGACTCGATCCGCGCACCGGCGCAACCCGGGAATGGCCGCTGCCGAGCGGGCGGATATCCCTTCCGTACGCGATGACGACCGACGACGAGGACCGGATCTGGACCGTGGAAACCGGCATCCAGCCGAACCGGTTGGTGGCGTTCGATCCGCGGACCGAGCGGTTCCTGGCGCCCCAGGCGATCCCGAGCGGTGGCGGAACGATTCGACACATGGTCTTCGATCCGAAGAGCCGGATGATCTGGTTCGGGACGGACGTCGGCACGATCGGGCGGGCGGACGCGGGCAAGCTCGGCAAGCCGACCGCCTGATTCGGGGCCGGCCCGGGGGTCATCCAGCTGGAGGTCGGTTGCCTCCGAGCATGGGTGGCAGGATCACGGCCCCGTCCAGCGGCAAACGACGAACTCGAACCCCGGTGGCGTTGAAGACCGCGTTTGCGATGGCGGCCCCGACGCCGATCGTCCCGATCTCGCCGACTCCACGGGCGCCGAGGGGGCTGGCGTGGGAGTCGAATTCGGGAACGAAGAGTGCCTCGACCGCCCCGACGTCCGCGTGGGTCGGGATCCGATACCCCCCGAACCCTTTGGCGACGAACCGACCGCTGACCGGGTCGATCCGCGAGCCTTCGAGCAGTGCCTGCCCGATGCCCCAGATCAGCCCCCCGATGGCCTGACTCCGCGCGGCGACCGGACTGATGATCCGTCCCACGCTGTACACGCCAAGCGCCCTGGCCACCCGGGGCACCGGATAGCGCGGATCGACGTGGACCTCGACGAACGCGGCCCCGTAGGCATTCATCGCAAACGCGTTTTCTTCCCGCCGGGGGGCCCAAGCTCCCTCGTCGCTGAGCCGTTCGAGCCGATGAAGCGCCAGCACCTCGGGGTATTCCCGTGGCTCGAGCCCCGGCTCCCGCGCCAACTCCTCCAGCCGGGCTTTGAGTTTGAGCGCCGCGTCCCTGACCGCGGAGCCGACGCCCATGGTCGTTGCCGAGCCGAAGGTGCCGCCGGCTTCCGGCAACGCCGTGTCCGCGAGGGCCACCCGGACCCGTTCGGGCGGAACGCCGAGACTTTCCGCCACGATCAGGGGGACCATGGTGCCGACGCCGGTGCCGATCTCGTGCGCGGCCGTCTCGACCAGGACCGACCCGTCGCGGTGGAGGGTGATCCGGGCGCTGGCCCCGAACCGGAAGGTCGACATCAGCGCGCTGGCCATCCCGAACCCGACCAGGGCCCCTCCCTTTCGCCTGGTTCCGGGGGTCATGGATCGGTCGCCCCAGCCGAATCGCTCCGCGCCGAGCCGATAGCAGGCAAGGAGTTCCTTGCTGGAGAACGGCTTCCCGCTGGTAGGATCGACCTCGGCGTGGTTGCGGACCCGAAGTTCCACCGGGTCGAGCCCGAGCCGGTGGGCCATTTCGTCCATGGCAATCTCGAGCCCGACCATGCCCGGCCCCTCGTGCGGGGCCCGCATGAAGGTCGGCTGGGGACGATCGAGTCGGACGATCCGGTCGACGGTTTCGATGTTGGGACACCGGTACATCGACCGGGACCCGAGGGTGGCGTGCTCGACGTAGTCTTCGCCCCGGGCCGCGGCGCTCCACCCGAGATGGCGGATGGCGGTGAGCCGGCCGTCGCGGGTCGCGCCTAACGTCACGTCCTGGACCGTGGCGGGTTGATGACCGTGCGCGGTGAACGTCTGGGACCGCGGCAGGCTGATCCGGACCGGGCGGCCCAGCAACTTGGCCGCGGCCGCCGCGAGGATCTCATGGGCCCAGGCCGACCCTTTGGCACCGAACCCGCCGCCGACGAATGCCGCCCGCACCCGGACC
>CADEGB010000251.1 GCA_902826755.1 uncultured Gemmatimonadota bacterium | reverse complement strand
CATCGTGTCGGCCGCGATGATCATGCATTGACCGATCGCGTCCCGACCCGGCCAGAGGACCGAGGCCATTGCCTCGCTCACCACGGCCACCCGCGGCGTTCCTTCGCGGTCGGCCGCGGTGAACGGCCGCCCCCGGAGCACCCGAGTTCCCATCGTGGCGAAGTAGTCGGGAGTCGCGGCCTGGAAGGTGAACCGGCCCAGCCGGCGAACCGAGTCGACGCCGGGGACCCGCAGATAGGTGCTCGAGCTGCTCCAGAACGGCACGCTGTTCACCAGAGCCGCGTGATCGACACCCGGCACCCCAGTCGCCGCCGCAAGCAGGCGCTCGCCCAGGGCCCGGGCTTCCACCGGCGAGAGTTCGACGGTGCGGAGCCGCGGCGCCACCATCACGACCCGTTCGGCGTCGTAGCCGAGGCGGATCGCCCGGACCCGATCGAGGCTCCGAACGAAGAGTCCTGCGCCGACCAGGAGGATCACCGAGAGGGCGGCCTGAAACACCAGCAACACCGTCCGGGTCCGCGACCGGTGGCCACCCCCCTCGCGCGCGCCGGCCTTGAGGCTGTCCGTCAGGTCGCCACGCCCGGCCAGGAGGGCGGGCCCAACGCCCGTCACCACGCCGGCGACGAGGGCCGCCGCCACGGCCAGACCCAACGTGCGCCAGTCGGTCACGACATCGAGCCGACCGGTCCCGACGAAGAGCCGGCGGAGGGCCGCCCCACCCCACTGCGCCACGACCAGCCCAGTCACGCAGCCGGCCAGGGCCAGGATCAGACTCTCCGTCAGGCCCTGCGCCATGAGCCGGCCGCGACTGACCCCCAGGGCGAGCCGGACCGCCGTTTCGCGACGGCGACGGATGATCCGCGCCAACATCAGGTTGGTCACGTTGGCGCAGGCAATCAACAACACCACGACGGCGACACCCGCTACCCACACGAGCGTCTTCGCCTCGAGCCCGGCCGAGGGACCGGCAGCCGTCTTGAGTGGCCCGGCAATGGCAACCGGCCGGGCGATTTCCACCGGCGGAGTCCCCGGCGCGATCTCGCGTTCCTTGTTCCAGCTCCGTACGAACGCCGCGGTCAGGTCGGCGGACGCCTGGTCCACCGAGACCCCGGGGGCCCGTCGGACCATGATCGACATCCAGCCCCAATTGTACCGGTCGAAGTAGTGTCGACCATCTTCCCCATCCCGGGCCGCGGCGTAGGTGGTGATCGGCACGAAGACGTCCGGCGGTTCGTCGAGCGCAACCCCGACGAATCCTTCCGGGGCAACACCCACCACTTCGAGCACCATGTCGTGCACCCGAATCGACTCCCCGATCACGTCGCGCCCCCCGAGTTCCTGCCGCCAGTACCGGTACCCGAGCACCGCGACCGGGGCGCCGCCCGGAGTCGTGTCTTCCGCCGGATGGAAGAACCGACCAGCCGCCGGCCGGAGGTCGAAAAAGTCGAAGAAGGTGTCGCTCACCATCGCCACCGGACGCTCCCGCGCGTCAGCGCCGACCCCGATCGCCATGCTCTGGCTGGTGAACGCGGCCGTCTGCGACAGCGTGGAGGACCATCGGGCCAGGTCGAGGTAGCGGGCGTATTCGTGTCCGGCGGCGGCGACGGAGGTCTCGCGCTGGTAGGTCTGCTGGAGATACACCCGATGAACCTGATCGGGATCCCGGAGGTAGGGGTACGGCCGAAACATCAGGCGATCGATGACACTGAACATCGCCGCGTTGGCGCCGATCCCGAGCCCAAGGGTCGTGACGACGGCCGCCGTGAAGCCGGGCGAACGGGCCAATCCGCGGACCGCGTGCCGGGCGTCCTGGACGATCCGGTCGAGCCACGGCCACGACCATCGGTCGCGAGCCTCCTCCCGGACCGCCGTCACGTTGCCCAACCGGCGCCGAGCGGCAAGGACAGCCGCTCGATCGTCCGCGCCGTCCGCCCGAGCGTCGCGCGCCAATTGAGCGGCATGAAAGCGGAGTTCCTCCCGCAGCTCGCGATCCAGCGCGTCGCGTCGGAACCAGTCAACCAAACGCGCAAGCCACTCCCGCATCGAGTCCTCCTAGAGGATTGAGCGACGAACGACACACCTACACGGGCCGCATGATCCGCCCGATGGCCCGGACCAGTTCGGAAAACCCCGCCTCCTCCTGCCCGAGGTGCCGCCGACCGGCCGGGGTGATGGTGTAGTACCGGGCCCGCTGATTGTTGGGGGTCAGGCCCCACTCGGCGCGGATCCAGCCCTTCTGCCGCATCCGCTGGAGCGCCGGATAAAGCGAGCCTTCTTCGACCCGGATAACCTCCTCCGACAAGCGGGCCAGGTGCTGGGCGATCCCGTATCCGTGCATGGCCTGCGCGGTCAGGGTCTTGAGGATCAACATGTCGAGCGTGCCGGGGAGCAAGTCTCGGCGGTCGCTGGGGGGCATGGGGCACCAGGGTAGAAGGTCTATGGGATAGACGTTCTATCCCCTTCGGAGGTTTCAAACCCGCCCCCGGGCCACCCCGGAACCCCGATTAGCTTTGGGCCGTAGGGTTCCCGGTCCCCATCCCTTCCCCGAGGTCCTGATGCGCCGAACCGCCCTCGCGCTTGCCGCGGTCGTCTTCTCGTCTCTACCCCTCACCGCCCAGTCCCCCGGCGGGTCGGTCGTCCTGGTCACCGGCGCCAGCAGCGGGATCGGGCGCAAGATCGCCGAAGCGATGGCCGCCAAGGGCCACTTCGTCTACGCCGGCGCCCGCAAACCCGACGACCTGGCGGCGCTCGACAAGATCCCGAACGTCCGGGGGATCAAACTCGACGTCACCTCGGCATCCGACATCGCGGCCGCCGTAGAGACCGTCCGGCGGGGCGGCCGTGGGCTGACCGGCCTCGTCAACAACGCCGGCGTGGCCATCCTCGGGGCCCTGATCGAAGTGGAAGAGAAGGACCTGCAGTTCCTGTTCGACGTGAACGTCTACGGGCCCTACCGCGTCACCAAGGCCTTCGCTCCCCTGCTGATCGAATCCAAGGGGCGGGTCACCACCGTCGGTTCCATCTCCGGTATCCTTTCGGGACCGCTCTTCGGCCCCTATAGCATGAGCAAGCACGCCGTCGAGGCCTACAGCGACGCCCTCGCCGTCGAGATGGCGCGATTCGGGGTCAAGGTGAGCGTGATCGAACCGGGCAACTACAAGTCGGAGATCGGCCGGAACACGATGGCCCAGGTGGAGGCGGCTGTGGCACGGAACCCGAACTCGCCGTTCCTGCCCCAGATGAAGAACATGGTTGCGGCCATGGGCAACTACGACAACTACCCGGAGCCCGACGCCGTGGCCGACGCCGCCGTCCATGCCCTCTTCGATCCCAACCCGAAGATGCGGTATCTGGTCGTCCCGGCGGCCCGGCAGGCGGAAGTGACGATTCGGAAGGCCATCGAGGAGCTGGTCCAACTGAACCAGAGCCACCCGTTCAGCTACGATCGGGATGCTCTGGTGCGGATGCTCGACTCGGCGCTGGTGCGGGTCAAATAGCCTAGCCGGCGGCCAGGCGCTCGACCTCCTCGGAGCACCGCTCCCACTCGGCCAGGGCCCCCGCGAGGTCGCGTTTGGCGGCCTCGAGCGCTCGAGCCAGATCGGCCGACTTGCGGGCACCGTCGGCCGATCCGTAGAGGCCGCCGTCGTCGAGCGCCTTGCTCAGCCGCGCCACCTCGGCCTCGCCGGCGTTGACCCGAGCCTCGGCCGCTTCGAGCGCCCGCCGGGCCGCCGTGAGGGGCTTCGGGCCCTTGGCCTCCTTCTCGGCGCCGCGGGCCCGCGCCAACTTTTCGCGATCGCGAACCTCGGCCTTCGCGGCTCTGCTTGCGCGCGCCGCCGCCCCCTTCCGTTAGTCCGCTGCAGCCTCCCCTTCCGCCAACCCACCCGGAAAGTCCTCGATCCGCTCGTCTTCCAGAACCCAGGTCCGGGTCGTAAGCTGCCGGAGCAGGGTTCGATCGTGGCTCACGAGGAGGACCGTGGCGTCGAACTCGTCGATCGCGTCTTCGAGCGCTTCGATCGTCTCGACGTCGAGGTGGTTGGTCGGCTCGTCGAAGACCAGGAGGTTGGCGTTGTTCAGCATCAGGCAGCCCATCGCCACCCGGGCCAGTTCGCCGCCCGAGAGGCTCTCCGGGCGGCGCTTGACCGAATCGCCGGAAAACCCGACCCGGCCGAGGTGATCCTGCACCTGCCCGCGGCTCCAGGTGGGACGGAGATCGTGGATGATGTCGAAGAGGATCTTGTCGCGAGGCACGTCGCCGAGATCCTGACGGTAGTGTCCGACCACGATCGAATCGCCTACCTTGGCGGTTCCCCGATCCGGCGGCCGGTATCCGAGCAGCACCGACACCAAGGTCGACTTGCCGGTCCCATTGGATCCCACCAGGCCCACCACATCGCCCCGGCGCACCGTGGAGCTGAACCCGTCGAGCAGGGTCCGGTCGCCGATGTCGACACCAAGGTCCTCGACCGAGATGACCTGGTCACCGCCCCGGCTCTTCGACTCGAACCGAACCGTCATGACCGACGCGTCGCTCGGCGGGGCCGACAACCTCGGCAGCCGGGAGAGCCGCCGCTCCCGGCCCTTGGCCTGGAGCGCGAGCTGCCCTGCCTTGTTGCGTCGAATGTACTCCTCTTCCTTGGCGATCGTCTTGGCCTGCTTTTCGAACGCTCGCTCCGCCGAGAGGCGCGCCAGCGCGCGCTGTTCGCCAAAGGAAGTGTAGTTCCCGGTGTACGCCTTCCCGGTCTGGTTCTCGAGATGGAGAATGTGATCTGCCACGTTGTCGAGGAACGCGCGCTCGTGACTGATGATCAGCGCGGTGACGCCCGAACTCTTGAGATATCCCTCGAGCCACTCGATCCCGTGGATGTCGAGGTGGTTGGTCGGCTCGTCGAGGAGGAGCAGGTCGGCGTTGGCCGCGAGCTGAGCCGCCAGCCCGATCCGACCCCGTTCCCCACCGGACAGCGTGCTGGCCAACTGGATCCGCGCTTCCGCCGGGTCGAAGCCGAGTCCGTCGAGAATGGCGTCGACCCGAGCGGTCACTTCGTAACCGCCCTCGTGCTCGAATCGCTCGAGGTCGTGGCCGTATTGCTCCAGCAGTTCGGCCGGCACGTTGTCGCCCGCCTCGCCGATGGCGATCGCGTCGTCCGCCAGCTTGAGCTCGAGGCGGCGAAGGGCCCGATAGGCCCCCGCCGCCGCGTCCCAGACCGTGTCACTCGGATCGAAGACCCGATGTTGATCCATGACGGCGATCTTGGTGCCCGGCACCTTGGTGACCACACCTTCCCAGGGTGTCAGCCCACCGATGATCACTTCGAACAGCGAGGTCTTGCCGATCCCGTTTCGACCCACGATGCCCCAGCGATCGCCGCGGGCCACCTGGAAGGAGACGTCCTTGAAGATCGTGGTGTCGGCAAACCGAACCGCAATTCCCGCCAAACCAAGCATGCTAGACCTTCGCGGCCCGACCGCGGGCGGCCACCGGCCAGATCGTCTCGACCCGGTCGCCCCGGACGCCGTGGATGAAGTCGTTTAGGTGGGTGACGATGCAGACGTGGTTCGGGATGATCCGGACCCGATCGCCGACTTTCGGCTTCCACGTCGAGCTGGTGAGATCGAGAATCCCGTGTTCCTCGCTCATCCCCTTCACCACCACCTCGGGGTGATCGACCAACTCGCCGAAGCCGCTTCCAGCGCCCACTCGGAGGGGCTCGCGACCAAGGGCCTTGCAGCCGGCGTCGACGACCGCCTGGCCCGGCACGGCGGTGCTGACGACCGTCGCCAGGATGGTGAACGCGCAATCTTCGCGGGCGGCGGCGCCGGTCGAGACGATTTCCCGATCGTTGTAGACGTAGGTACCCGGCCGGATTTCGGTGACGCCAGGCAACTGGTGCGATTCGAACGCGGTGGGCGTCGAGCCCCCGCTCACGATGCCCGGCTTGAGGCCTGCCTTGTCGAACGCGGCGAGCCAGGTCCGGACGTCCTGACCGAGTTGCGCCAGCGGAGCCTTCCGATCGGCCTCGCCGCTGCGGATGTGGCCGGGGTAGAAGTTGACACCGGCAAACACGAGGGGCGGCCGCTCGGTGACCAGGCGAGCGAGGCGAATGGCCTCCTCGATCGAAGTGACGCCGACTCGATGCATCCCGAGGTCGCACTCGATCAGCACCCGGACCGGCCGACCAGCTTCTTTGGCGGCAGCGGCCAGCCCTTCAATGGCCTCCGCCGAGTCGAGCGCCACCATCAGGTTGACCCGGGCCGGCAGGCCCATCAGCCGGCGGAGCCGGGCGTCGCCCACCGGCGGATACGCCACCAGCACGTCATCGGTCAGGTCGGCCATGACCTCGGCCTCGTGGGTCGTGGCGCAGGTCAGCCCGACGGCCCCGCGCGCCAACTGCTCCCGGGCCACCCGAGGCGACTTGTGGGTCTTGATATGAGGCCGCAGTCCGATCCCGTGATCGGCCGCGTACCGCGCCATCCGGTCGAGGTTGCGGTCGAGGACATCGAGGTCGACCACCGGCGTCGGGGTTTCGAGTTCGTGGATCTGCATGGCGCGGCCCAGTTCTGGAGGTTTTCGGGGCCGTAATCTACCACTGTCGGCCCGCGATTCGAGGCCGCCGGCGGCCGATCGAGCGCCCTGGCCTGGCCCGGCCCGGCCGGTATCGACTATGCTATCCAATCCCCTGCCGCGGACCATCAACTTGGCCCTCTTCCTGCCGGCCCTGCTCGCCGCGCTGCAAGCGTCGACGCCGACCTCCATCGTGATGTCCTACGACGTCCGGATTCCCATGCGGGACGGCGTCACCCTGTCGGCCGACGTCTACCGACCGAAAGGCACCGGCCGCGTCCCGATCATCCTGGTTCGGACTCC
>CADEGB010000250.1 GCA_902826755.1 uncultured Gemmatimonadota bacterium | reverse complement strand
GCTGGAAACCGCCTCCGCACTTCCGACCGGAGTCACGGCGGCCTTCTCGCCCTCGCCCACGGCCGGGAACACGATTGGCGTCACGCTCACCATCGCGGCGGCGACGGCACCCGGGAACTACACGGCCGAATTGCGGGGTACCGGTCAGGGGATCCAGCCCGCCACCCTCTCGGTCCCTTACACGGTCCTCGGCGTCGGTTCGGTGACCGTCTCGCTCAGCCGTCCCGCCATGACGATCCCCCAAAACGGCAGCGACCAGGGGTCGATCGTGCTCAACCGGACCAACTACACCGGTCCGGTGACCCTCGCGGCCACCAACGTTCCGGCCGACGTAACCGTCGGGTTCGGCATCAACCCGCTCAGCGCCAACGGGACGGCGATCAACCTGACGGTCGGGCCGGCGGCTCCGGCTGGGAACCACGCGATCACGATCTCGGCCTCGGCCCCCGGCGTGACCGGAAGTTCGGCGGTGCTGGCGCTCACGATCACGCCGACGGGCAGCGGCGGGAACACCGCCGTCCGCTTCTGCGGTACCCCGGCCGAGATCCCGATCTGGTTCGGGGTTCAGGATGGCAACAACTGGACGCGGGTGACGATCGGCGCCAGCAACACGTTCACCTTCGACTTCCCGTCGCAGGGGTCGATCGCCTGGGTCACGCAGCACGGGGCCGACGATTTCCGGATTTCCATCGTGACGGGAACCCAGCCGGAAATCGCGGTCATCGCGGGGCAGCAGTGTCCCTCGCCGTCGAGCCGAACGGTGTCGGGCACCGTGGCCGGCCTTGGGGCTACTGATCAGGCCCAGATCGCCTTCGGGCCGCGAAGCCCTGCCACGGCGCCGTCGTTCGCGACGCCCTCGTTCCAAATCACCAATCTGCCGGACGGTCCGCTCGACCTTTTGGCCGCCCGCGCGCCCATCAGCATCGGGGGCTTCCTGGCCAACGCGCTGTTGATCCAGCGGGGACAGAATCCGGTCAGCGGTGGCTCGCTTGGCACCCTCGACTTCAACGGCGCCGGCGCGCTGACACCCGACGAGAAGACCATGACCGTCTCCGGCGCCGCCGGCGGTGAGCAGCTTCTGTTGTCGTCGTTCTTCCGGACCGCGGGTGGGGCGTCGCTCACGTTGAGTAGCGCCATCGTCGGCGCCGGCCCCACGGGGCCGATCCGCCATGTGCCGTCGGGATCGATCCAGGCCGGTGACTTTCACACCCTGATGGCCGCGGCCAGCCAGACCAGCGGCGGCAACACGTCGAGCCGGAGCACGACCCTCTTCGCGGCCCAGCCCGCGGCCGCCACGTTGACCCGGGGCGCGGTCCCGGCCGATCCCGACGTAACGGTGTCCGCGAGCACCCCGACGTGGGTCCGGTTCATGACCAACATCCCTCCCCAACCGGACTACCAGCGACTCTACGTCGCGGGCTGGTACCAGACCTCGGGCGCCACCCGGCGCGACATCACGATGACGGTGACCGAGGCCATGGCCACCGTCACCGTCGGGAGCGGCGGCACCAACGTCCGGATGCGGGTGCCGGATTTCTCGCTGGCGCCCGGGTGGGACCGGCTCTGGGAGTCGCGAAACGGAATCGACGCGACGTGGCTCACCTCGGCCTCGGGCTGGACCGCCGCCGGCGGACTCAGCGCACCGATTGCCGAAGGGACCGTAACGAAGAGCTACACCAAGACGGGAACCATCACGCCGTAACCAGGAACGGAGAACGACCGATGCGGACACTCGCGCTGGCGGTGGGACTCGCGGCCCTCGGGGCGCCGACGATCGCCGCCCAGAGCCCGGAGGTGGTGATCGAGTGGGGCGTCCGGATTCCCCTGCGCGACGGGGTCCGTCTCAACGCGACCATCTACCGGCCACGGGGCGTCACCACTCCACAGCCGGTGGTCTTTACCCTGACCCCGTACATCGGCGACACCTACCATCGCTACGCGATGCAGATGGCGAAGGACGGCTACATCTTCGCCGCGGTGGATGTCCGGGGTCGGGGCAACTCCGAGGGCGAGTTTGAACCGTTCGTCAACGAAGGCCGGGACGGCCACGACGTGGTGGAGTGGTTTGCCCGCCAGCCGTGGAGCACCGGCAAGATCGCGATGTGGGGCGGGTCGTACGGCGGCACCGATCAGTGGGCCACGCTCAAGGAGCTACCGCCCCACCTGACGAGCATCGTGCCGGTGGCGCCGGCCTACCTCGGCATCGATTTCCCGATGGTGGGCAACATCCACTCGACCTACCTGCCCCAGTGGCTCACCTTCACGTCGGGCAACACGGCCCAGGCCCAGATCTTCGGCGACATGGCGCAGTGGGCCGGGTACGTCAACATTCTCCGGCGCGAGGGCCTGGCCTTCCGGGCGCTCGACAGCGTGGCCGGCAACCCGTCAGCCATCTTCCAGAAGTGGATGGCCCACCCCACCCCGGACGCGTATTGGGACCAGGTGTCGCCCACGGCAGCGCAGTATGCGCGCATGACCCAGCCGATCCTGACCATCACGGGCCACTACGACGGCGATCAGCTCGGGACGCTGACCCACTATCGGAGTTACCTCCAACACGCCTCGCCGGAGGCGCGGCGGAACATCTGGCTGGTGATCGGCCCCTGGGACCACGGCGGCACCCGGTCGCCGACCCGCGATGTGAACGGGATCACCTTCGGGCCGGCCAGCATGGTCGACATCCATCAGCTCAACAAGGACTGGTACGACTGGACCCTCCGGGGCAGCGGCGCACGGCCCAAGTTCCTCGAGAAACGAGTGGCCTACTACGTCGCCGGCGCCAACGGCGACGTCTGGCGGTACGCCGACAGCCTCGAAGCGATCGCCACCGAGCGCCGCCGCTACTACCTGGATTCAGGCGGCCGGGCCCACGATGCCTTTGGCGGGGGGCGGCTGGTCACGACGGCGCCGACCAACTCAGCCCCTGACCAATGGACGTACAATCCGCTCGACCCACCCCTCGGCGAAGCCGTGACGCATCCGTCGGCGCGATCGTTCGTCGATCAGGCCATAGCACTCGACCTCCGTGGCAGTGGCGTCGTGTACCACACCGATCCCTTCGACCGGGAAACCGAGATTGCCGGCGAGCTGTCGCTCAAGGTGTGGATGGCCCTCGACGTGCCGGACACCGACTTCGAGGTCTTGGTGTGGGAGATCCTCCCGAACGGCCAGGCCATCCAGGTAGCCCAGGCCCAAATGCGGGCTCGATACCGCGAGTCGCTCCGGGAGGCCAAGCTGGTCCCGGCGGGGGTTCCCCTGCCCTACACCTTTCGGGACTTCAACTGGTTTGCCCGGCGGATTGCCAAGGGGAGCCGGCTGCGGCTCCTGCTCCGGTCGCCGAACGGGCTCGACCTGCAGCAGAACTTCAATTCCGGCGGCGACGTGACCCGGGAAACCCGGCGCGATGCCCGAACTGCCCGCGTCACCGTATACCACGACCGGGAAAGGCCCAGCGTGCTCGAGGTGCCGATCCGCTAGGCAGAGCACCGACCCGATCGACACGGCCGCTACCACTTGCCAGGGAACGACTGACAGTCGGTGAACCGGACCAGCCCGGAGGTCGTGATCCCTCCACCCGGAGGCAACCAGGGGCGCTGAGAGCGGCCGCTCGGATCCCCGCCGCGCCCGATCGTTTTGATACAGCCTGTCCCGTAACGAGTCAGGCGTTCCGAGGCGCGCCAGGCAACCGATTGCCCTCCCTGAACTTAACGCAATCTTCATTGTCGCCCGGATCTTGCGAGACCCGAACTCGTTCCTTCATCAACCCAGATCCACCCTTCCGAGTTCGGGGGAAACATGCGCCGGTTCCAGGCCGCGGCCTTTTCGGCCCTTTGCAGTGGCTTCTTGTTGGCGAGCTGTTCCACCGAGCCGGAGCCGCCCGGGCAACCGGCCGAGTCGATCGAAGGGGCGCCGCGACCCTCGCTCGGTGTGGCCGCGTCCACGCCGCTCGGGTTCAGCGACGGGCAAGGAAAACTGTGGCGCCAACCCGCGGCCACCACCGGCCTTTCCTGGAACCAGATCGCCACCATCTGCCCGCGGGATGGCCTGAACCCCTGCCAAGGGGTCCTCGGTTCGAAGGACCTTACCGGGTGGGTTTGGGCCAGCTCCACTCAGGTTCTCCAGTTGATGGCGTTGTTTGACCCCGCGATCCTGACCAGCCCAACCGGCGGCAGCGGCAGCGTCATGGCCGGGATCGGCTTCAGCAGCGTATTCACGCCAACGCAGTGGTTCGCCAACACCTATTCGTCGAGTCAGTGGGTCGGGGGCTGGACCTCGTCGAAGGACGCCGCCGGCTTGCCGATTGCCGGTGGGGGCGGCTGGAGTACGCCGCCCCACGCCGGCGGGATAGGCATCGGCTCGGTGACGAACCCCGACGAAGCCAGCGCGGCCCGCGGCGTCTTCCTTTGGCGCGCCGATGGAAGCGACGGGCGGGTCATCGACGCGGTCGACGACACGGGCTCCGTCGCGGAGCCAGGTGGTGCCGAGGCGGTTGCCAACGTACTGGCCAATGACCTCCTCGCCGGCGAGGCAGCGACCGTCGGCACCGTGACGATCACCCAGCTCGCCTCGACCTCGCCCCACGTAACCCTCGATCCGAGCGATGGATCGGTGGATGTCGTCTCGGGCGCGCCGGCCGGATCGGCTCGGCTCGACTATCGGATCTGCGAGACCGCCAATCCCTCGAACTGCGACCGGGCCGTCGTCTCGGTGACGATCACCGGCACGATCATCGTTGCCGTCGACGATCGGGGAAGCAGCAAGACGACCGGCGGGACGGCCGTGGCGAACGTTCTCGCCAACGACAGCTATGAGGGCGCGCCCGTGACCCTCGCGACGGTCTCGAGCGAGGACGTCGGCGTCGTCCTCGACGCGAGCGGCGCGGTGTCGGTCGCGCCAGGAACCGGGGCCGGGACGTATCGGCTGGAGTACCGGCTTTGCGAGGCCGCCAGCCCCACCAACTGCGACACGGCCGTCGTGGTCGTCGATGTGGTCGACCTGGTCATCGACGCCAGCGACGATCTGGGCGGCGCGCCGTCCAACCCCGGCGGCACCGCCATCGGTTCGGTGTTGAGCAACGATCGACTCGACGGTGCGGTCGCTCGCCGTGACGCGGTCTCGCTTACCCTGGTGTCGAGCACCAATCCGGGCGTGACCCTCGACCTCAGCGACGGATCGGTCGACGTCCTGGCTGGCACCGCGGGTGGTGTCCACACCCTCCGATATCGGATCTGCGAACTGGCGGTACCGACCAACTGCGACGAAGCCAACGCGGTGGTGACGGTGGCACCCCAGACCATCGTGGCCTCGAAAACACGCTTCTCGATGAAGGAGGGCGGCTCCGCGACGTTTACCGTTCGGCTGGCCCAGCCGCCGGCCAGCCCTGTCGCGGTTTCCGTGGGCTACTATGCCGGAACCGCCACGGTCGTCGCCACTCCGGCATCGCTCACCTTCACGCCGAGCAACTGGAGTACCCCGGTCTCGGTGACGGTGACCGCGCCGAAGGATTCCGACAAGGTCGACAACGGGGCGACCATCCACCTCTCGGCGAGCGGCCTCGCGACCGTTCCCGTCGTCATCACGGTAACCGACATCAACAAGTCGTCGGGGGCGCCGATCGCGGCGATCACCGCTCCGCTCAACGGCGCGACCGTTTCGGGCGTGGTCGACTTCACCGGGACGGGAACGGCGGCGGCCGGCGCCTCGCCGGTGGAGGGCAAGTTCATCGTCGATGGCAATCGCATCCACACCGACGTGAACACCACCGGCAGCTACCGGGTGCCCTCTCGGTGGAATACCCGGACGGTCGCGAACGGGTGGCACGTGCTCGAACTGCGGGTAACCGATAGCGGCGGGAAAGACGGTCGGATGACGGTCAAAGTCCTGGTCGCCAACTAAGCGGGCGCGGTACGCGGGTCGGGCCGGCCGGGATCCCGGTCGGCCCGATTCGTCGTTTCCGCCCCCGGGTGGGGCGTGGCGGTTCGCCTAACCGCCGATCGCCAGGTCGACCCGGGTGGTGCGGGAAGAGAGCGGAACGGAGAACCGAACGAACTCGTCAGTCCGCGCGGCCTTGCTGGTCGCGATCACCTGGCCGTCGCGCCGCGCCACCCAGGAGCGATCCGCCGGGACGTTGGCCACCCGTACGGCGGCCCGGGCGGTCTTCCCGCCACTGCCCCGGAGGGCCAGCCGCAGGACCTGCGGCCCCGCATCGAACCGGGCGCCGAGGACATCGGTGCCGTCCGATACCTCCTCGAGGGCCGGCTCCTCGAAGTGCTCCCGCGAGAACGGGCGCTGATAGAGGCTCCAGAGCCCGTCGCCGACGTTCAGCCGGGCGTAGGCCAGCATGGCGTTGCCCGTAACCGGATCCATGTAGGTCATGTTCCCGGCGGCGTCGTTCGGCTGGTCGTTCCGGGGATAGTAGAGTGCGCCGCGATCCCAGGTCGGATTCAGGTACCGGTCGGCATAGCCGAGGAGGCCGCGGAGGGTTTCGGTGTCGCCCATTTCGGACACCCACATGGCGAGGTAGCCGAGATCCGGGTTTCGCCACGGGAACGCTCGATCCGGCGGCGGGGGCGGCGTGCCCGCGGCCCGGGCGGCCCGCGCGGCCGCCACCGTTCGCGGGGATCGGAGCGTAATCAGGCCATCGGGCCGGCGCTCGAGCCACTCGGCCACCTGGCCGGGATAGCGGGCCCGGACCTCGTCGCGATTCCAGGCGTTCATCGCCGATCCGGCCCACGCATCGAAGCCACCGCTGAATGCGTCGACCTTGTGATCCTGGCGCACCATCCAGGTCGAGATGATGTGGCCATGGCCGTCGAGCATCCCCTTCCTGTTCCAAGCCGCTCGGTACCCGGCGGTGGCCGCGTCGGCCAGGCTG
>CADEGB010000249.1 GCA_902826755.1 uncultured Gemmatimonadota bacterium | reverse complement strand
CCTCGAGCGTCTCGTCGAGCGGGGTCTCGGGGTCGAACCGGTGAAGTTGGTAGAGATCGATGGCCTCGACGCCGAGCCGGCGGAGGCTGGCCTCGCATCCCTGGACGATGTGTTTGCGGGACAGGCCGACCATGTTCGGCGCCCCCGGACGCATCTCGAAGAACACCTTGGTGGCGATGACCAGTTCGTCGAGTCGGCCATACTCCCGGAGAAGCTTGCCCGTGATCTCCTCGCTCCGGCCGACCGAGTACATGTCGGCGGTGTCGAAGAAGTTGAGGCCGAGTTCAAGGGCGCGGCGGAAGAACGGGCGGGCGGCGGTCTCGTCGAGGACCCAGGGGCGCCAGGCTGGATCGCCATAGCTCATGCAGCCGAGGCAAAGGCGGGAGACGACGAGCCCCGAGTTGCCTAGACGGGTGTATTGCATGGCGGGAGAAATATCGGGGCAACCCCCGCCGGACAAGGCCGGCTCCCCTGGCCCCGGAATTCCGCAGATCTGGTCAAGCCGGTTGGTGACTCCCTTGGTACTTTGGCCGCATGAAACCGACGACCCGTTCCTTCTACCGTCAGGCGGTGCAGGGGGCCATCGAGTTCGTGGTGGCCAATCTCGATGAGGCGCTCGATTTGGCGCGGCTCGCCGCCCTCGCGGGGTTGTCGCCCTTCCATTTTCACCGGGTTTTCAAGGGAATGACGGGGGAGACGCCGCTCGAGTTGGTACGCCGGCTCCGGCTCGAGCGCGCCGCGGCTCGGCTGGTGGGAACCGACCTGGGGATCACGCGGCTGGCGTTCGAGGCCGGATTCGAAACGCACGAGGCCTTTTCTCGCGCGTTTCGGCTCGCTTACGGAACGTCGCCGACCGGGTTTAGGCGGCGGCATCCCCGGTACGAGATCGCCGCGTCCTGCGGCATTCACTACGCTGCCGCCGGACTAGTGGCGACGTTCGTTCCTCATGACACAGGAGGCGGAACAATGGAGGTCGAGGTTCGGGAGTTGCCATCACGGCGAGTGGCCACCGTTCGGCACGTGGGGCCGTACAATCAGATTTCCCGGGCCTTCGCTCGCCTGGGCGCGATCGGTGGACCCGCCGGGCTGTTTCGTCATCCCGAGGTGGCGATGATCGCGCTCTACCACGACGATCCGGAGGCCACCGCGCCCGAGGCCCTCCGGTCCGACGCCGGGGTCATCATCCCCGACTCGGTCCCGGTGCCGCCGGGGCTCGACGAGCAGCGGATTCCCCCGGGCCGCTTCGCGACGGTGCTCCATCGGGGTCCCTACGAACAGCTAGGCGACGTGTGGGCCCGGGCCCTCGGGGAGTGGCTCCCGGCCAGCGGATTCCGGATGGGGTCGGGGCCGAGTTTCGAGTTGTACCGGAACGATCCGACCAACACGCCGAAGGAACGGCTCGAAACGGAAATTTGGATTTCATTGGGCTGACCGACACCCAATTCGTTCAGGCCCGTTCGCGTTCGAGCAATCGCCGCTTGGTTTCGGGCCCCCACCGGTACCCACCTGACGCGCCGTCTTGACGGATGACGCGGTGACACGGCACGAGGACGGCGAGCCGGTTCCGGGCAATGGCGCTCGCCACCGCCCGGGTGGCCCGAGGCTGGCCGATTCCCTGGGCGACTTCCTGGTACGAACGGGTGCTTCCGGGCGGGATGGCCCGCAGCGCCTTCCAGACTCGCTCCTGGAAGGCGGTGCCGAGGATGTCGACGGGGATTGCGTCCGAACCGGCTTGGCCGGCCACCGCGGCCGCAACCCGGTCCACCAGGGCGGCGAGCGGGGCGTCGGTGCCCGGTTCGATCGGCGCTCGGTCGGCCCGGGGAAACTCGGCGGCCAGCGCGGCCACGAGATCACGGTCGGACCGGCCGGGCAGCACGGCGGCAACACCCCGCTCCGACAGCGCCACCAACAGCCGCCCGAGGACTGAATCGACGATCAGGTAGCGGAGAGAGAGCCCGGCCCCGCCTCGAGCAAAGGCCGCCGGCGTCATGCCGAGGGTGGCCGGAGCGCTCTCGTAGACCCGGCTGCTGGAGCCGAAGCCAGCGTCGTAGCCGGCGCGCGAGACGGATCCGGACTCCCGAAGCGCGTTCTTGAGCCGGGCCGAACGCCGGGCCGCCTGGTATTCCCGGGGAGAGATGCCGAACCGGGCCTTGAAGGTTCGTTGGAGATGGCTCGGACTCAACCCGACCCGGCCGGCGAGCTGGTCGAGAGTGAGCGGGTCGGCGTCGAGCAGATTCCTGGCCATCGCGACCGGGTCGACGCGGGTCTGGTCCGGGTGACAGCGGCGGCAGGCTCGAAATCCCGCCTCCCGGGCCGCGCGGCAGGTGTCGAAGAATCGAACATTGGTGCGGTTGGGTCGCCGAGCGGGGCAGGAGGGACGGCAGTAGACGCCGGTGGTGGTGACGGCGAAGACGAACTCACCGTCACGATCCGGATCCCGGGTCATGACGGCCTCCCAGGCGGCATCGGGAGAGGGTAAGGGCGGGTTTGGCATCAGGCTTATCATAGGTCAGGGTCTCCTTGGGTGTCCAGGATACCAGCCGGTTGGCCTTTGCTCTACCCGAAACTTGCGATGAATTCACGGCGCCCGCGTTGCATCCGGCCAGCCGGCCTGTTTCTTTCCATCTTCTTGCCGCACTCGCGATTTTTCACCCTGAATGCAATGGACGTTATGATGACCCCTCGGAGCATCGCGCTGGGCCTGGTCGGCCTATTCGTCGGCGCGGGATCCCTCGCTGGTCAGGACAAGAAAGAAAAGACCAGTTCGTTCACGGCCGACTTCGGCTTCGTCAGCGCCGCCGGCAACACGAGCGTCACCACCTTCAACCTGGGTGACAAGTTCGTCGTCAACACCGCCGACAAGAAGGTCGTCTTTACCCAGCTGTTTTCCGCGGTGCGCAGCGAGGCGGACGGCGTCAAGAACGCGGAGAACTTCCGCGGCCAAGTCCGATTGGACTATGGAGTGGGGAAGCGGTTCTACCTGTTCGGCCTGACGGGGTGGGAGCGGAACAAGCCGGCTGGTGTGGCCCGGCGGTTCGAGGAGACGATCGGCCTCGCGTTCAAAGCGGTGTCGGAGCCGCAGGACGAACTGAACTTCGAATTCGGTCTTTCGATGTTCCAGCAACGGAACACCGAAGCGCTCAACGGCCAACCGCTCGACGACAACTTCAAGGCCGGCCGTCTGGCCGCCGCGTACAAACACCTCTTCAGCGCGTCGACGATCCTGACGCAGCAGCTCGAGTTGATCCCGAACTTCGATGATCAGGACGATTTCCGGCTCAACTCGGAAAGCGCCCTGGTGGCACCGATCTCGACTCACGTGGCGGTCAAGCTCGGCTATGTGATCCGCTTCGACAATCTGCCCGGGTTTCTGCCCGCACCGAACCCCGCCCTGACCCGGTTCAAGAAGACCGACCGGTTCCTGACGGCCGGTCTCACCATCTCCTACTGAGCCGATGACCGTCGCGTTCGTCGCGGGATGGTTGCTCGCCGCCGGCGCCTCGATCCAGGCACCGGGCCTGGTGGGCCGGTGGGATCTGACGATGACCGTCGGCGATACGCTGCGGTTCCCGTCCTGGTTCGAGGTCACTGGGCGGGAGGGACCGATGAGCACGACCCTGGCCGGCCGGTTTCAGGGTCGGTTCGGGCACGCGACGCCGATTGCGGAGATCATCGTAGCGGGCACGGAGTTCCGGTTCGATTGGCCGGTGGAGGGCCGCCCTCGAGACCGCCCGAGTCGGGTCGAGGGGTCGTTTCAGGGAGCCGACGCGATCTCCGGCGTCTTGATCGGGTCCGACGGGCTGCGGTATGCCTTCACCGGCGTCCGCGCCCCTCGGCTCGAGCGAGCCGGGCCGGTCCGCTTCGGTCCCGCCATCGATCTGTTGGCCGATGGCATGGCGGGGTGGCGGATTCGCGATCCGCGGGAGCGGAACGGCTGGCGGCTGGAAAACGGGGTGCTCGCCAATGAGCCACCGAGCGCCGATCTGGTGAGCGTCGCGACGTTCCGGGACTTCCGACTCCACGCCGAGGTCAACGTGAGCCGGGGGGGCAATAGCGGGATCTACCTCCGCGGTCGCCATGAGGTGCAGGTCCAGGACGATTTTGGCAATCAGCCTGGCTCCCGCCGGATGGGTGGGGTGTACGGGCAAATCACCCCGACCTCCCTGCCGGCCCGCCGGCCGGGCGAATGGCAGGAGTTCGACATCACGCTGGTCGGTCGCCGGCTCACGGTGATGCTGAACGGGGTCACGATCATCGACGGGGCGGAGATCCCGGGCATCACCGGCGGGGCTCTCGACAGCGACGAGGGTACCCCCGGGCCGCTAATGCTCCAAGGCGATCACACCGGGATCCGGTATCGCAACCTCAGGATCGAGCCGGTGCTCGACCCCGAGGCGGACCAGGTGGCGGAGGTCCATGCGGCCGATCGGGCCCGGTTCGCCGCCCAGGTCAGTCGGGACACCGCCGCCCTCCGAAACCTCCTCGGCGACGAACTCGTTTACATTCACTCCAACGCCTTGATCGAATCCAAGGCGCACTTCATCGAGACCGTTGCCACTGGCCGGATCCGGTACGATGAGGTCGTTCCGCTGGAAAGTACGTATCGGATCTATGGGGCCACCGCCGTGGGCAACGGCAAGGTCCGGGTCCGTGTCCAACTGAACGGGCAGGCCGTGGCGGTCGACCTGCTCTTCACCACCGTTCACGTTCGTCGGCAGGGACGATGGGAATTGATCGCCTGGCAGTCGACCCGGGCGCAGTAATCGGAGACGTAAATACCCCTCAAGGAGGCAAGATGAGCAAGCTGGCAATGGCGGTAGCGGGTGCGTTCCTGATGGTCGGTCTGGCGGCCAAGCCGGCCGAGGCGCAGGTCCAGTTCGGCGCCAACGTGGTGTGGGGCGACGATGCCGATTTCGGCGTCGGGGCGCGGGTCGCTTTCCCGCTTGGGAAGGCCCTCAAGGACAAGGGAATCACCGCCCTGGCCACGTTCGACTACTTCTTTCCGGACTACGGCAACCTGTGGGAGATCACCGGCAACGGCGTCTACAACATCAAGTCGAGCGGCTCCGTCAGCCCGTACGTCGGCGCCGGCGTGTCGTTCGCCAGTGCGTCGGTCGACGGATGCCCCACGAACCTCGACTGCAGCTCGTCCGAGGTCGGCCTGAACGTGCTCGGCGGGATCAAGTTGAAGGCGATGGGCAGTGTGGTGCCGTTCGTCGAAGCCCGGTTCGGAATCCGGGACGGGTCGCAGCTGGCCATCGCGGCGGGCGTGTACTTCGGCAAGCCGTAACGCGGGACCCCGGCAGGCGGCTTCGGCCGCCTGCCTGTTTTGCCCCCTGCCTGCGTCACCCCTCGATCGAAACAGTCGTCCCCGTCACCACCGCCTGATTGGCCTTGATTCCCACGATCGTCGCTTCGAGTCCCTCCTTGGCGCCGCAGGGCACCGCGACGTTCGGGAAGGTCACGCTCCGAAGGAAGTCCGCCAACGCGTAGTAGAGCGGTGGGTAGGGGAGTCCGACGCCCGCCTTGAGCTGGCCTTGCGCGGCCAGTTTCGTCGCGTCGGCGATCAGGATGATGCCCTCGTCCTGATGGAACGACTGGCGGAGGGCGTAGACTTCCCATCCCAGCGTGGTGGCGTCCACTTCCTTGAACATCCAGCCGTGGGTCCAAGCCAGGTCGAACGCGGCGTTGGTTCCTCGGAGGACTTCTCGCTGGTTGCCGAAGCTGTTGGCCAGGGAGGCCTCATAGCTCACCACGCCGCCATCGTCGAACCGGAAGTGGGCCGCCACCGTGTCCGGAACCTGGCGACCATCCCGGTGGAGCGCGATCGACCCGCTTCCCGAGACGCTCACGGGTTGTTTGCCCCGGAACCAGCCGAAGACGTCGAGTTGCTGGGCGCCGATCTCCCCGATCAATCCGAGGGATACCTCGGGGTCGAGCCGCCAGTTGGCTTCCTTGACGGCGGCGGGCGTCGATCCGGGGACCCGCCATGAGGTCTTCCGATGCCAGTGAGCGGAGCCGCCGATGAAGTCACGGAACGCATCGGTCCGGTAGAACGTTCGGGCCAGTTGGTAGACGGGGTTGGACCGGGCCTGAAAGCCGGCCATGAAGATGCGGGTCGAGGCGGCCGCGGCGGCGGCGATGGCGCGCGCGTCGTCCACCGTATGGGCCAGCGGCGCCTCGCAAAAGACGTGTTTGCCCGCGTCGAGGGCGTCGGTGACCACCTCGCGATGGCGATGGGTGGGTGTCGCGACCACGACGGCGTCGAGATCGCGGCGCTTGGCCAGGAGCGCTCGATGGTCGGTGAAGGTCTCGGCTGCCGGGGCTCGCTCCTTGGCGGCGGCGAGCCGGGCCGCGTTAACGTCGCAAACGGCCACGACCTTGGCACCATCGATCTTGGCCAACTCGGTCAGAATGGCCCGACCCTGCCGACCAATCCCGATGACGGCGATGGCTTTCGGCTCGCTCAACCTTCGCGGGCCGGTGCGGTCGAGTTCCGGCACCAGCGCCAGGCCGGCCATCGACCCGGCCGTCTGGACGAGGAAGGTGCGGCGATCCGGGTGCGTCACAGGGCGACTTCCTTCCAGGGGGCTTGGTCGTCTTCGATCCAGACTCTCCAACCGGGTCCGATGGCGGGGACCCGGCGGCCGATGACGAGCAGAGCGGTCGACCAGGCGTCGGCCAGCGTGGCGGAGGGGCCCTGGACCGCAACCCGCCGAGGCGTGGTCACCACCTGACCGGTTCGAGGATCGAGAACGTGCGGCGTACGGCTGGCCGAGACGCCGAGGGCCGCATCCGTCAGGTCGATCGACTCGGCTCCCCGTTCGTCGAGCGCCACCCGCCAGCCGGTCCCGATCCCGATCATGCTGCTGGTTCCGCCATGGAGAAAGGCCCGCTCGACACCGGCTTCCCGGAGGATCGCGGCCGCCTGATCGAGCGCAAATCCCTTGGCAATGGCGCCA
>CADEGB010000248.1:3197-6963 GCA_902826755.1 uncultured Gemmatimonadota bacterium | reverse complement strand
GATTGGAGCGCCTGACGGATCTCGGGATCGTGGTGGCCGCCGTGGACCCGGAGGATGGCCGGCGCCGTCGTTACTTCCTAACCGACAAGGGTCTGGCGCTGTTCCCCGTGCTATTCGAAATGATCCGGTGGAGCGGGGCGCATCATGCCGGCTCCCCTGCCACCCCGGCGGCCATCGACCGGATCCGTCGGACCGCGGCGGCGATGCGGAAGCGGCACCAACTCGAGCGCGACGCGGCCGTGGTCGGTAGCGGTCGTCGCCCGGGGCGCGGGATCCCTCGCCCGAGGGGCCTCAATCGGACGTCACGGCTGCCGCCACGCTGAAACCCAGTTCGTCATCAACTGCAGCCTGGTATTGCCTTCGTCCTCCACCCGGACGAACCCGAAACGTCGGCCGTCCGGCGAGCCGTCCCACACCGACTCCAGACCGATGTAGTACGAGCGATCGGCAAACGCTAAAACCTTCGGCAAATGGTGCCCTTCGTCGACCGCAATTGGCCCTTGCAGGCCCGGCACCTTCGGCCACCTTTGATAGCGCCCGACCGTCGGCCGGGTTCCTCCCAGATGTCCCGAGGGTATCCCGATGCGCTCCAACTCGCTCCGGCTCATCACCTTCCTGGCTGCCGTCGCCGGGTGTGCCGCTCCAACGGCGCCCCCGGGCACTCTCATCGGCCGTTTCGGCGGCCCCGGCGCCGAAATCGATGCCTCGGCAAGCCGGGTGGACGTCCGGTACCGGTGCGAGCTCTTCCGCGCCGCCGGTCCGATCCGGCCTGACGCCGCCGGCCGGTTCAGCGCGGACCTCAAAGCCCACCCGGGCAATCCCAGCCTCTCCGCGACAATGACCGGAACCCTCGACGGCGGTTCGATCGTTTTCGACGTCGCAACCGTGTACCCGACGGTTCGAACCAGCGCCCGGTTCGAGGTCCGCCGGGGCTTCGAGCCGGACTACCGGAACCTGAGCTGTCGCACACCGGGGCCTTGGCCGACGCCGTAAGCGGCAGGACAGCCAGCCGGGGCGGCGCCAAGGGCTTGCCGAGCGGCCGGTTCGAGGCTTGAATCCTTTTGGCCAAAGCCTGGCTCTCCATCAGTGAGCCCCCGATTCGGGGGCACCCCCCAAACCGGAGCGCATTATGGCCAACCTGCTTCCCCGCAACGAGCACAACATCGAACGGGCCCTTCGCGTCGTCCTCGGCCTCGGCCTGCTGTCGTTGATCTTCGTCGGCCCCAAGACCATGTGGGGGCTGGTCGGGATCGTCCCCCTGGCCACCGGCCTGATCGGGTCCTGCCCGCTCTACACGCTGCTGGGAATCAATACCTGTCCCGTTTCGCAGCGGTGATCGAAAGCGACGCGGATCTTCTCGCCCGAACGGCGGCCGGCGATCGTCAGGCGTTCACGACGTTCGTCGGCCGACACCAGGCGGCCGCGTTTCGATACCTCCGCAACCTCACGCGCCATGACGCCGACGCCGAGGATGTCCTCCAGGAAACGTTCCTGGCGGTATGGCGGAGCGCGGGTTCGTTTGCCGGAACCGACTCGGCCCGAGGATGGCTGCTCACGATCGCTCGCCATGCGGCCTCGAGGCTCCGGCGCCGTCGGGTCGGGGAGCCGGATCGCTTCGAAAGCATCGAGACGATCGGGCTCGAGGCCGGTTGGGGAGAGATCCCGTCGCCCGACGTGGAATTGGACCGGATGTCGCAGCGGGAACTGATCGAGCGGGCGCTGGCCGCACTGCCCGACGCCGAACGGGAGACCGTGGTGCTGCGCGACCTCGAGTCGCTCCCGGGCGAACAGGTGGCCGAGTTGACGGGCGTGTCGGTGGCGGCCATGAAGAGCCGCCTCCACCGAGGTCGGCTCCGGCTCGCGGCCCTGCTCAAGGAGTCGTCCCATGGCTGATCTGGAACGAAACGTGGCCGGCATGACCTGCCGCGAGGTGCTGGGGCGCCTGTCGGACTACCTCGATGGCGAGTTGCCGGCCGAGGAGACGGCGCGGGTCGAGGCCCACGTCCAGGGGTGCGACTGGTGCGAACGATTCGGGGGCCGGTTCGGGGCCGTGGTGGCCACCGTCAAACGACGGCTCGGAGAACCGGATCAGGTGTCCGCCGACGTACAGGCCCGGCTCGAGGCCCGCTTGGCGCGAGAGTTGGCCGATCGGTAGGCCCAACCGAGTACATTGCCGGCTCGCATGACGAGCCCGCTCTCGACCCAGGACGAATGGCTGCTTGGCTGGGATCCCACGCCCGGCATCGTGTCCGTCTGGGCCGAGGCCGACGGTCGGGCTATCGTCTGGCGCCGGCTCCCCGACACCGGCGCGTTGGTGCGCGAGGAGGAGCGCTTTCGCCCCTGGATCCTCCTCGATCGACTCGACGATCTCCTCCATCTCGGCTCCGACCTCGGCCCCGACGGCAGTGCGTCCCGGATCACCTGGCGTGAACTCGAGGGGCCCGGCGCACTCCGCTTCCTCGTCTCGGCGCCCGATGGGAAGATCCTCGGTCGGGCGCTCGTGCGGGGCGCCGCGGGCCGAACCGGCGGCGCGGTTGCTCACGTCCGGGATCTCGGCCGGGAATCGGTGCTCGTGCTGCCACCCGAGGAACAATATCTGGTCGCCACCGGCCGGACCTATTTTCGCGACCTCGACTTCGACCACCTCCATCGGCTCCAGTTCGACCTCGAGACCACCGGCCTGAGCCCCGAACGGAGCCGGATCTTCATGGTCTCCATCGGCCTGCCGTCTGGCGCCACCGAGGTTCTCGAGGTTGCCGCCCGGGGCGACGCCGCCGAGGCCGATCTGATTCGTCGGCTGGCGGCGCGGATCGTCGAGATCGATCCCGACGTCATCGAGAACCACAACCTCCAGGGATTCGACCTCCCCTTCCTGGAGCGCCGGGCCCGGGCGCTAGGCGTTCCCTTGGTGCTCGGTCGGATTCCCGTGCCGCTCCGGCCTCGCGCGGCGCGGCGAGGCTCCGCCGCCGACGGGGGCAGTCGTCAGCGGATCCGATTCGTGGTTCCCGGTCGCGAACTGATCGACACGCTCGACGCGGTCCGCCGCTACGACTTCTCCGCCCGGGAACTGCCGGGGCATGGACTCAAGGCGGTGGCCCGTCACCTCGGCATAGCCAAGCCGGATCGAGTCTACCTTCGCGGCGATCTGATCTACCAGACCTTCCGGACCGATCCCGAAACGGTCAGGCGCTACGCCACCGGCGACGTCGAAGAGGTGGCCGCGCTGGCTCGGATGCTGGGTGGGGCCGCGTTTGCGCTGGCCCGGATGGCGCCCCGTCGCTACGAGCGCCTGGCCGACGCCGGCGCCGCCACCGGAGTCATCGATCCGCTCCTGGTCCGCGCTTATCTCCGCGCGGGTCACGCCCTGCCCGCGCACCAGCCGGGTGACGGCACGCCGCACAGCGGGGCCGCACTGCATCTCTTTGCTACCGGCGTCGCCAGCCGGGTGGTCAAGGCCGACGTGGCGAGTCTCTACCCGTCGTTGATGCGGGCCCATCGGATCGGTCCCGAGCGGGATCGACTCGGCGCCCTCCTGACGCTGGTCGATGGCCTGACCGAGCGGCGGCTGGCCGCCAAGGCGGCGGCGCGCGCTGCGCCCCCGGGCTCGGCCGAGCGTCACACCCACGAGGCGATGTCCGCCGCGATGAAGCTGGTCATCAACTCGGCCTATGGCTATCTGGCGGCCGGCGAGGGCCTGACCCGGTTTGCGGCGGTCCATGCCGCCACCGCAGCGACCCGCCGGGGCCCGGAGCCGGTGCACACCCGC
>CADEGB010000248.1:0-3187 GCA_902826755.1 uncultured Gemmatimonadota bacterium | reverse complement strand
ATGTCCATGCCGCCAACGAGGTGACGCGCCGCGGTCGGGAGACGCTCGACCTGATGTGCCGCGAACTCCGGGCCCGCGGCGTGACGTTGCTCGAGGCGGACACGGATGGCGTCTACTTCGCGGTCCCCGAGGTCTGGACCGAGGAGGACGAGCGCCGGGCGGTGGCCGAAGTGGCCGGGCTCCTTCCGTCGCTGGTGCAGCTCGAGTTCGAGGGCCGGTACGCGGCCATGCTCTCCCACGAGCCAAAGAACTACGCCCTCCTCAAACACGACGGGACCCTGATTCTCCGCGGCGTGGCGTTTCGGTCCAGCCGCGCGGAACCGTTCGGCGAGGCGTTTCTCCGCCGGGCCGTGGGCCGACTGCTGGTGGGCGACATCGAGGGCGTGCGCGAGACCTACCTCGCCGCGGTGGCGGCGGTCCGGCGCCGGGAGCTTGCGACGGTGGAGGTGTCCTCCCGAGTCCGCCTCACCAAGAGTCCCGCCAAATACCACCAGACCCGGGAGAGTCGCCGCGAGGTGGCGTACGAAGCGCTGCTGGCGGCCGGCAGGAAGTCCTGGCGAGTGGGTGACAAGATCAGAGTCTATCGGAAGCGTCAGGGCCAGGGTGGCCTGGTGGACGGCGACGATCCCTCCGCCACGGACCCCCGCGACTACGACGTCGACCACTACGTCAGGGCCCTCGGCGAGACCTACGCCGCCCGGCTGGCGCGGGCCTTCCGTCCCGATGATTTCCACGCCCTCTTTGCGGACCCCGACCAGCCGTCGCTCTTTTCCGCGTCGGCGGCGGGGATCCGGCCGATCCTGACGACCAACCGGTCTCCGTCGTTCTAGCGCCGAAAGCCGGTTACCGGGGAATCGGCTTGTCGAGCGTGTCCCATCCGTAGGCCGCGGCCACCCGGGCTTCGATTTCCCGGATGAGTTGGCCGCCATTGTCGCCGTTGGTCATGACCACCAGGCCATAACCCTTCCGCACGTGCGCCACCAGGTTGCACTGGAAGCCCCAGTTGCTGCCGCCGTGGGAGAAGTACCAGCCTTCGCCGCGTCGCTCGATGACCAGGCCCACCGCAAAGGGGCCGACCCCAGTCGGCGCGATCATCTCCCGGGCCGAGGCCTGCGAGAGCACCCGGCCCGCGGGACCGCGAATGGCGGTCTGCACCTCGATCGCAAAACGGGCCAGATCGCTTGGCGTGGTCCAGAGGCCGGCGGCGGCCTGTTCGGGATAGACGTGCCACTTGGCGTTCATCGGGCGGCCGGCGCCGTTGTGGGCTCGGGCGGTTCGCTCCGCCAAGGCTCCGGTCGGGGGCTGCTCGAAGGAACTCCACACCATGCCGAGTGGGTCGAGGACTTTGTCCTTCATCAGGTCGGCGAACGGCACCCCGGTGACATCGGCGAGGACCAGTTGGACGATTTCCGTGCCGCCGCCGGAGTACTTCTGCCCCGCGTAGGGCGGGCGGGCAAATTTGACCGCGCCGACGTTCGACGGCACCTCGGCCTTGAGGAGCTGGACCACGGTGGGGCGGGGGGAGGTCGGGTCGTACCCGGGAAATCCGAAGCCGTCGTCGGAGCCCGAAGTGTGGCTCAGCAAAGACCGGAGGGTCACCGGCTGGGTCCGGGTCAAATCGCTCTCCGGGACCTTCCACGACTTGAGCAGCCGGTTGACGTCCTCGTCGAGGGCAAAGCGACCCTCCTGCGCCAGGCGGACGGCGGCCATGGCGGTGACGGGTTTGCTGATCGAGGCGGCCTGGAAGGCGGTGTTCGGATCGACCGGGCGGTTGGCCTCGACATCCGCGAGGCCGTAACCCTTGGCCCAGTGGATCTTGAAGTCCTGGATGACTGCGATGCTGACGCCCGGAACCCGGAATCGCGTCATCAACTGCTCAAGGGTGAGCGGATCGAACCCCTGGCGGTTGGGCGACTGGGGCGCCTCAATCGTGGCGATCAACCGGGCCGTGTCATCCTGAGCGCTGGCGGCCGACCAGGCGCCGGACGCGGCCAGGAGGACGATGGCCGTGCGCGGCACGAACCGGGGAAGGCGGGTCATGGACGGCAGTTCCTTTGGGAGAGTTGAGGACCCCGGCTGAGGGGTCGGCGACAGTCAGGGTCTTGGACGTCGCAGCCTTCCGAATAGTTGCATCGGTCCGGCGTTCCCGCCAGACGGCCGGGTGGTGGCGCCGGGTTTGACACCCGACCGGATCGGTCTAGAATCCGGTCTCATGTCACGCGCCCGGACCGCCGGCCCCGCGGCCGCTCCGGCGCCCGCCCGTTTTGATCGCTCCATCGTCGACGGACCGCTCCAGGCCGCGGTCTGGAAGCTGGCGTGGCCCACGATGCTGACCAACATCGTGGGTGGGCTCCAGGGCATCGTCGATCACGTACTCGTCGGTCATCTGGTCGGCTTCAAGGCCAACGCCGCCATCGGGGTCAGCTGGCAGATCCTCCTGGTCGTCATCATCTTCATTTCGTCGCTCTTTACCGGGATGAGCGTGCTGGTGTCCCGGTTTGCCGGCGCCGGCGACGCGACCAGGGTCAACCGGGTCGTCTACCAGGCGTTCCTTTCGGCCATGTTGCTGGCGTTGGGCGTCATGGCGCCGGTCGGATACTTCGTTTCGCCCTACCTGCTCGACTTCGTCAACGCCGCCCCCGACGTCAAGGCCGAGGCCCTCCCGTTTCTCCGAATCATGTTTGCCGGAAGCAGCGGGATGCTGGTGTTTTTCATGCTGGGGGGTGCGCTCCGCTCCGCCGGGGATGCCCGAACGCCGATGGTTCTCGGCATAGCCCTCACGGTCCTGAACCTGGTGTTCAACGTGATCCTGATCCGGGGTCTGGGGCCGATCCCGGCCTTCGGGACCACCGGGTCCGCCATGGGAACGGTGTTGGCCTCGGGTCTGCTGATGTGCTACTCGGTCTGGCGGCTGTGGCGGGGCGGATGGGTCGTGTCGTTCCCGCGAGACCAGGGGTATCGACCCGACTGGGCGGTCATCAAGTCGCTGTTCCAGTTCGGCCTCCCGGCGGGGATTCAGGGCATCGCCATGAACGTCGGCGGGGTGTTGATGCTCTCGTTCATCGGCTCGCTGGCCGAAAGCGCGGCCGCTCAGGCCGCGTTCGCCGTGTCATATTCGCAGCTCTTCTCGTTGATCACGTGGACCTCGGTCGGCCTGCGCGGGGCTTCGGCCGCGGTGGCGGGCCAG
>CADEGB010000247.1 GCA_902826755.1 uncultured Gemmatimonadota bacterium | reverse complement strand
ACCAGGAGCAGATTCAGGCCCCGGGCCACGTCCCGCCGTTGATAAGCATCGTCCAAGACCAGGATTTCTGCACCCCGGGCCAGCGCCCGCTCCGCCCCCGCGATCCGGTCGGGATCCGCCACCACGGCCGCACCCGGGACGTTGTGCTCGTGAACCAGCACCTCATCGCGCCCATACCCGCGCAGCAGGATCCCCGGCTTGACCCCCCGGTCGAGGTAGTGCTGGGCAATCCAGCCGGCCACGGGCGTCTTGCCCGAGCCTCCCACCGTCAGGTTCCCGACCGCGACCGACGGCAGCGGCAAATCCCGCACCGGAATCCACCCCCGGTCGAACGCCGCGTTGCGGGCCCCGACGCCCAGCTCCCACAGCCAGGACAAGGGCGTCAGGCCGGCCCGGGCCAGCCGGGCATCGAACCGCCGGCTCGTCCAGAGCCAGCGGATCAGCCGGTGTCCGTCGCCCCGCCGTGACGCCATGCAATCTCCTTTTCGATCTGGGCCAGCGCCGCTTCCGCCCGGAGCCGGTCGGCCTCCGCTGACGCCGGGTCGCCCCCGACCCGGAATGGAGGCCCGTACCCGATCCGAATCCGGGCAAACGGCTTGGGCACCATGAAGCGATCCCATGACGACAGCCGCCAGGCCCGGTCGGCCTCGGCGTGGATCGGGAGGATCGGGACCGCCGCCCGTTCGGCGGCAGCCAAGATACCCGGCTTAAGGACCCGGCGGGGACCCCGAGGTCCGTCCGGAGTGAACGCGACTGGCGTGCCCCCCTCCAGCGCCTTGACCGCCCCAATCAGGGCCCGGACGCCGCCCCGAGTACTGGAGCCGAGCAGGTTGCGATAGCCGAGGCGGGAGGCGTAGGCCGCCAGGTAACGGCCGTCGGTCGCTTCGCTGACGACGATCGCGATCCCCTGATGCCGGTGATGCCAGAGCAGCGGCAGCAGGGCCTCGTGCCAGAGCAGAAAGAGGAACCCACCGCCGGCGGCCCGGACGGCAGCCCAGTGCTCCGCGGCCCGGGTTTCCACTCGCCAAGTTCGGGCCAGGCTCGACAGGATCGGCCCGGCCACCCGGGCTGTCGGCTCAGGACCAAGACGCCATTTCATTCGACCAGGGTGCCGGCCAGATGGGCCACCCGTTCGGCGGCGCCCGGCCCCCCGAGCAGTTCCCGGACTCGGGCCAGGCCGCCGAGTTGGGCCTGGGCAATCGGATGGGTTCGGTCGAGGAGAGGGCGGACGGTATCGGCCAACTGGCGGGGATTGACGGCACTCTGGACCAGCTCTTCCACGACCCGTTGCTCGGCAATCAGGTTGGGGAGCGAGATCCACGGCACTCGCAGCACCCGCCGGGCAAACCACGCGGTGGCGGGATGGACCCGATAGGCCACCACCATCGGGGCGTCCGCCAGCGCGGCTTCCAACGTGGTCGTGCCCGACTTGGCGATCACGGCATCCGACGCGGCCAGCACGGTCCGCGAATCGGCCGTGGCCAGGCGTATCGGACCAGGGTCGGGATAGTCCCCCCCGGGCACCGTGGCCACGACCACCTGGTCGACCACCCCCTCGTCGAGCAGGAGGTGGCCCGCGCCTCGGAAGGCGGCCCAATGACGAGTCAGCTCCTGCCGCCTGCTTCCGGGAAACAACCCCAGCACTCGACCCCCGGGCGGCAGCCCGAGCTGGGCTCGAGCCTGATCTCGATCCAACGCGGCCGGTCGATCGACCAGCGGGTGGCCAACGTAGTCGGCCGCCAATCCCAGCGAGCGGAAGAACGGCTGTTCGAACGGGAAGATCACCGCAAACCGGTCGACGGCCGCTCGGAACCGTCGGGCCCGTTGGGGCCGCCAGGCCCACAGCTGCGGAGCGACGTAGTACAGCACCTTGAGTCCCGCGGCCTTGGCCGCCTCGGCGACGCGAAGGTGGAATCCGGGATAGTCGATCAGGACGACGAGATCGTACTGACCCGCCCGGAACCGGCGCGAGAGTTCGCCAAGCAGGCGGGCGTGCGCCGGGATCTTGGCGACGACCTCGGCGAATCCCATGACGGTGTAGCGTTCCATCGGCCACAGGACGGTGGCGCCAGCGGCCGCCATGGCAGGCCCCCCGAATGCCTCGATGGTGACGCCCGGAAACCGGGCCTGGAGGGCTCGGACTACCGGCGCCCCGTGGAGATCACCCGAGGGTTCGCCCGCCGAAACGAGAATCCGCCGGATCACGCGGCGGCAACCGCTTCGCCCACCCGAAGCGCCAGGGCCAACGCGGCCCGCCCCTCCAAACCCGTCACCACCGGATCCGGTTGGCCGCGGACGCTTCGGACGAAACTGGCCAACTCCGCCCGAAGCGCGTCCTCCTCGGGAGCATCGAGCGGGACCACTTCGACCACTTCCTCCAGCGAGGCGGCCGCGCCGAGATGGTGATCGCCCCGGAGGCGCATGAAGACGCCGGTTCCCGCGCCCAGGTCAAGGGAGAAATAGCCGTTGGTCTGAAACAGACGAAGCCGGCGGATCCGCTCCCGCGCCACCCGAGACGCGGTGATGTTGGCCACCGCCCCGCCCTGAAACTCGACGCGGGCGTTGGCGACGTCGACGTGGGGCGTCAGCACGGCCACCCCGCTGGCGCGGACGTCCGTCGCCGCCGCGCCGCGGCTGAGGTGGAGCACCAGGTCGAGGTCGTGGATCATCAGGTCGAGGATGACGGCCACATCCGTGCCCCGGGGTTGGAACGGCGCGAGCCTGGTGCTCTCGAAGTAGCGGATGTCACCCAGGTACGGCCGGGCCGCGCGGATGGCGCGGTTGAACCGTTCGATGTGCCCGACCTGGAGGGCCACACCGTTCCGCTCGGCCGCGCGGATCAGCCGATCAGCGTCGGGCAACGAGCCGGCCAGGGGCTTTTCCATCAGCACCGACTTCCCTCGCTCGAGCGCCTGAACCCCGACCTCGGCGTGCACGGGGGTCGGGACCGCCACCGTGACGGCTTCGACCCGGCCGAGCAGTCCTTCCAGATCGGCGAAGTAGGTGGTCCCGACCTGGGCCGCCACCTCCCGACCCCGGACCTCGTCGATGTCGTGCACCCCGATCAACTGGGCGTCGTCGGACCCCGCGAGGTGGCGGGCATGATGGCGCCCCAACGCCCCCACTCCGATCACCCCGACGGGGAGTCTTGCCATCAGGATGGAATGCCGCGGTTGGACCGAGAGACGAACTCGAGAAACTGGAGCACTTCGGGCAGTGGCGGCAGTTCGGTCCGGACGCGCTCAGCCGCCTGCGACACGTTGAGATCGGAGTTGAAGAACAGCCGGTAAACCCGTTTGAGGGCCCGGACGGTTTCCTCGTCCATGCCGGCCCGCTGGAGCCCGATCCCGTTGAGACCGTACAACTCCACCGGATTGCCCACCGCCTTCACGAAGGGCGGGATGTCCTGATTGACACGGGAGCACCCGCCGACGAAGGCAAAGGCCCCGATGGTGACGAACTGGTGGATGGCCACCAAGCCGGACAGGCTGGCTCGATCGTGGATGGTGACGTGGCCGGCGAGCTGGGTGCCGTTGGCGATGATGACCTGGTCGCCCACGTGGCAGTCATGGGCCAGGTGGACGTAGCTCATCACGAAACAGCGGGCCCCGACCCGGGTGACGCCGGAGGCCGAGGTCCCGCGGTTGATCGTCGTGTATTCCCGAATGACCGTGTCCGGGCCGACCTCGACCCAGGTTTCCTCGCCCTTGTATTTGAGATCCTGAGGATCCCCACCGAGGATCGATCCGGCCCCGACCGACACGCCGGCGGCCAGGCGGACGTTCCGCTCGAGCGTGGCCCGAGGACCGATCCGGCACCGATCGCCGACGACCACGTCGGGACCCACGATCGCGAACGGGCCGACCTCGACGCCGGCGCCTAACGCCGCATCGGGATCGACCAGCGCGGTCGGGTGCACCGTCGTCGCCACCGGCGCGGTCGTCACCGGTCGACCACCATGGCCATCATCTCGGCCTCGCAGACGAGGTTGCCATCCACGTACGCCATCCCCTTCATCCGACAGACCCGACCCCGGAGCTGGATCATCTCCACCTCCTGCCGGATCTGATCGCCCGGAATGACCGGTCGTCGGAACTTGATGTTGTCCAACGACATGAAATAGACCACCTTCCCGGCCGGCGCGTCCAGTTCCCCCATCAACAGCATCCCGCCGGCCTGAGCCATCGACTCGACGATCAGCACTCCCGGCATGATCGGGTGGCCGGGAAAATGCCCCTGGAAGAACGGCTCGTTGATGGTGACGTTCTTGATCCCCACCACCCGCTTTTTCGGCTCGATCTCGAGAATTCGATCGACCAGCAGGAACGGATACCGGTGGGGAATCACTTCCAGGATCCGGCCAATGTCGAGGACTTGACCGGCCTTGGACGCCGTCCGCGCCACCATCCTGGCCAGGGCCACGTTGCCTTCATGGCTGGGCCGGGTGGCCACGATGTGCGCCTTGACCCGGCCGCCGGTCAACGCCAGGTCGCCGACGATATCCCCGGCCTTGTGCCGCACGAACTCGTCCGGCCATCGAAGCGTGCCATTGACGACCTCCGAGTCCGACAGCACCACCGCCGACTCCGGCGACCCGCCCTTGAGCAGACCCCGCCCCCGGAGCGCATCGAGTTCACGGAGAAACCCGAACGTCCGCGCCCCGGCGAGCTCCTTGCGGAACGCTTCCGCATTCACGTCGTAGGAACCGACCTGCCGACCGATCAGCGGGTGAGCCCACTCGATCGTGGCGGTGACCCGAAGGGAACGAGCGGGGGCCACGACGTAGGTGGCTTCGCCGACAGTCAGCGTGAACGGCGCTCCCACGGTGTAGATGACGGGATCGCCGGGTTGCTCCACCACACCCGCCGCCTCGAGCGCCTCCAGGAACGGGAGGAACGATCCGTCCATGATCGG
The DNA here is from genome assembly GCA_902826755.1 of uncultured Gemmatimonadota bacterium. Classification (GTDB taxonomy): domain Bacteria; phylum Gemmatimonadota; class Gemmatimonadetes; order Gemmatimonadales; family GWC2-71-9; genus SHZU01. The sequence continues at coordinate 2,074 of CADEGB010000247.1, read as the reverse complement.
CGCCTCGGGACCGTCGACCTCGATCAGCAAGTCATCGAGTTCGAGGGCGGCCACCGAGGCCAGCAAATGCTCCACCGTGTGGACGGTGTGCGGCCCGTGGCCAATGGCGGTCCGTCGTTCGGTGGCGTCCACCTCGTCGACCCGGGCCGGAAACTCGGGCTGGCCCTCGAGGTCGGTTCGCCGGAATCGGATCCCGGTCCCCGCCGGTGCCGGAAGGCACCGGATCCTGGTGGCGGCCCCGGTGTGCAGACCGACGCCGGCGATGCCGGCTTCCCCCTTGAGCGTGCGTCTCGGCATGTTCCTCTACGATCGTTCCTCGGCGACGGCTTCCAACTTGTCGACGATCGGGGCCAGTCGGTAGAGCGCCGCCTGGGCCCGGAGAAATTCGCGATGGGGGCGGGCGGGAAAGCCGCTGAAATCGGCTCCGGCCGGGACCTCGGAGATGACCCCCGCCATGGCCCCGATCCGGGCGCGGTCGCCAACCGTGAAATGCCCCCCAACCGCGGAATGGCCAGCCAGAATCACGTCGTTCCCGATCCGGGCGGTTCCCGCCACCACCACGCCACCCATCACCAGACACCGCTCACCCAGATGCGCGTTGTGGCCGATGTGCACCAGATTGTCGAGCTTGGTGCCGGCCCCGATCGTGGTGTCGTCGATGCTGCCACGATCGATGCAGCTGTTCGCCCCGATCTGGACGTCATCGCCGATCCGGCAACCGCCGACGTGCGGAATCGGATGGTGCCCGCGTCGATCCGACACGAAGCCGAACCCGGTCCCCCCGATCACCGCCCCCGCCTTGATCCGAACCCGGGCCCCGATGACGGTCCCTCGATAGCACATTACCCGGGCATCGAGTTCGCTGTCACTTCCCACCTGAACTCCGGGCTCGATGACGGCGCCAGGTCCGAGCGTTACCCGGTCGCCCAAGACAGCCCCGTCGCCGACCTCGACGAACGGTCCGATCACGACCTCACACCCGAAGCGCACCCCTCGGCCCAGGCGGGCCGTCGGATCGATCCGTCCAACCCGGGGCGCCGGCGGGAACAAAGCGGTCAGCGCCTGCGCCATGGCCCGCTGCGGGTCCTTGACGACGATCAGGACCGCCGGACCAGCCCCGCCCCGCCGCTGGAACCCCTCAGGCACCAGCACCGCCCCTGCGCCGGAAGACGCAAAGGCCTCCGCATACTTGGGCGAGGTCAGGAAGGAAAGCGCGGCGCCGTGAGCCCGATCGAGCGGACCCACGGCGTTGAGCACCAGCGAACCGTCCCCCTCGAGGCGACCGCCCACCAGTTCGGCGAGGGCCGCAGCGGTCAGGGGTGCCGCGGCCGGCACCACGTCAGGGCGCTGGTGTCTGTGCCAGCCGCTGCGCCACCCGGAGCGTGATGTCGAGCGACTTGTCGTACGACACGATGTTGGACGAGGCCTCCGAGGCGAGATCGATGATGAAGGCGTAGTTGCCCTCCGCCCGGAACCCGTCGATGATCGACCGAAGTCGGTCCTGCATTGGCGTCAGCAACTCGCGCTCGCGGAGGCCGACCCGGTTCTGGATGGCCTGGAGCTTGGCCTGCACCGTGTCCTGCTGCGCGGCCAACGCCTTTTCGCGGGCGGTTCGGGTCGAGGCGGTCATCATCGCCTGACTCTGCTGGTAGTTCGCAACGGCCGAGTCGAAGGCTGCCCGGATCTTCTGGGCCTCTCCTTGAGCCGCCTCGGCCTCTTTCGCGAACAGGCTTTCGGCCGCCGCGTACCCCGGCATCCCCTTGAGGAGGGCCCCGGCATTGATGAACGCGATCCGAATGCCGCCGGACGCCGCCTGGGTGGCGGGAGTGGCCGGCTTGGGTTGTTGCGCCTGGGCCGCCGCCGTGGAGGCCAGCATCGTGACCAGCGCGACTACCATCACACCATTACGTCCAAACGACATCGTGGTCCTCCGCCAGATACCGAGTTCCACCAGGGATTTCGGGTTAGAAGAAGTTGCCCAATCGGAAGTGCAGCTGCCAGCCAGGCTTGGGCTTGCCATTCTGATCGGTGCGATCGAGGCCGTAGCCAAGATCGAACCGATCAGAATGGCAAG
>CADEGB010000246.1 GCA_902826755.1 uncultured Gemmatimonadota bacterium | reverse complement strand
GGCGCCAGCGGATCGTTCGCATCGCGACTGGCCGCCCACGCCTCGGTGGCTTGATAGGATTCGGTCATAGATACGCCGACAGGGGACGGTCGAGAAACTCGAGCGCCGTCCGGAAGAGGAGCCAGTCCCGCTCGTCGGGCGACAGATCGGTCATGCCTTCGATCATCGTCCCAGGTCGATCCTCGCCGAGGGGAAACGGATAATCGGACCCGAGGGCGATCCGATTGGCGCCAAACAGGGCGATCAGGCGCCGGAGCAGGTCGGGATCGTGGGTGAGCGAGTCCACCCAGAAGCGGCCCAGGTACTTCGACGGCGGATGCGGATTGGCCACCGCCACCAGGTCCGGTCGGGCAGCGAACCCGTGTTCGAGCCGGCCCAGGATCCCGGCAAAGCTGCCGCCCCCGTGCGCAAAGCAGATCCGGAGCCGGGGCAACCGTTCGAGCACGCCACCGAACAGCAACGACGCGATCGCGATCGCCGACTCGGTCGGCATCCCGATCAGCCAGGGGAGCCAGTACTTCCGCATCCGCTCGGGGGCGAGCATTTCCCACGGATGCACGAAGATGGCCGCGCCGAGTTCCTCGGCCCGGGCAAAGACCGGGAAGAGTTCCGGGGCGTCGAGGTTCCAGTCGTTGACGTGGGTCCCGATCTGGATGCCCGGGAGCCCAAGGTCCAGAACGCACCGCTCCAACTCGGCCACCGCGAGGTCGGGCGCCTGGAGTGGCACAGTACCGAGCCCGATGAACCGCTTCGGATTGGTGGCGACCACCCACGCGATGTGATCGTTGAGGAGTTTCGAGAGATCGTGGGCGTGGGTGGGCTGGGCCCAGTAGCTGAACATCACCGGCACCGTCGAGAGGACCTGAACGGTGACTCCGTCACGGTCGCAGTCTTCGAGGCGGGTTTTCGGCTCCCAGCAGTTGTCCTCCACCTCCCGGAACACCTTGCCGTCGACGATGAGCTGGGCCCGGCAGGGCGCCACGTGCTGCATTTCGACGAAGCCGCCGTAGCCGTAGCGTTCCCGGAGGTTTGGCCACGACTCCGGGAGGATGTGGGTATGAAGGTCGATCTTCGGCAAGGGAACCGGGGGAGCCCGAGGCTCCCCTATTTCTTGGGGGCCGGGACGGCCATGACGGTCCCGCATTTCTTGCAGGTCCGCTTGGCCTGATCGGCGTAGAAGTCCTCGATGACCGGCTTGAGCTGCTTGCCGAGATCGACCAGCTCGAAGCTGGCATCGTAGAGCATCTCGCCGCAGGCGTCGCAGAACCAGCGGAGATGATCCCGTTCGCCCTCTTGACGGCGGCGCTCGATGACGAGACCGACCGTGTTGGCCGGCCGTTGGGGCGAATGGGGAATCCCGGCGGGCAACAGGAAAACCTCGCCCTCGCGGATCGGGACGTCCCGGACCTGACCGTCTTCGATGATCCGGACGGTGATGTCGCCCTCGACCTGAAAGAAGAACTCCTCACCGTCTTCGACGTGGAAGTCCTTCCGCTGGTTGGGTCCGCCGACCGCCATGACCAGGAACTCGGCGTCCTGCCAGATCATCTTGTTTCCGACCGGCGGTTTGAGCAGATCGCGATGTTCGTCGACCCACTTCTTGAGATTGATGGGCGGCATGATCGGCATGAAGCGACTCCCTGGACGGCGGTTCGTGGCAATGTATCTCAGCGCCGAGCCCGGAGGTAGCGGCCCGGCGACTGGCCGGTGAGGTCGCCGTTCCGCAGCACCGCCACCCCGCCGACGAAGACGTCGCGCACCCCCACCGGCATCTTCGACGGCTGCTCCCAGGTCGACTTGTCCGCGATGGTCCGCGGATCGAAAATGACCAGGTCGGCGGCTTGCCCCTCGGCCACCCGGCCCCGATCCCGGAGGCCGATCCAGTCGGCCGGCAGCGACGTCATCTTCCGGACGGCATCCTCCAGGGTCAGCACCCGCGTCTCCCGGACGTAGTGACCGAGCACCCGCGGGAAGGTGCCGGTCGACCGCGGGTGACCCTGCGCCCCCGACTTCGAATCGGCGTAGCCCCCGTCGCTCGCGACCATGTTCCACGGCTGAATCAGGAGGTCCCGGAGGTCCTTCTCTTTAATGGCCCCGAGCGTGATCCCGATCGGCTGCGTACTGGTCAGGATCAGATCCGCTACCAGATCGAACCGATCGACCTTCTTCGCGTCGGCCATTTCGGAGAGGTATTGTCCGACCAGTTCCGGTCGCTCCGGGCTGGTGGTGATCCGCATGGCGGTATACCCCGTCGCCTTGAGCCAGGCAAACCCGCCGTCGATGCCGTTTTCGCTCGCCTCCTTGAGACGGGGCCGGATCGCCGGATCCTTGAGGGCGGCCTTGAGATCGAAGCTGGGTTGCCGGAGGTCCTTCGGGATGACGATGATCCCGGTCAGGGTCGAGTTCGCGGCGCCGTCATAGGGATACTGATCGGTCACGGCATCGACACCGCGCATCCGGGCGGCGTTCACCATCTTGATGACGTCCTGAATCTTGCCCTCGTTCTCGAGCGCCACCGCCTTCTCGTGCCCGATCTTGGGCGGAATCCCGGCCCGTTCCCCGATGGCGATGCACTCTTCGTCCGACCAGAGGAACCGCTTGACGGGGTCGCGAACGTGGGAGTCATAGATCCCCCGATACGGCGCGACCACCTTGGCGAGCTCGACGACTTCCTCGGTGTCGGAAAACATCCCCGGCTCGTACATCAGTCCGGAGGAAAGACCGACGGCCCCCAACTCCATCCCTTCCTTGACGAGCCCCTTCATCCCTGCCAGCTCGTCCGCCGTCGGCGCCCGCTGGGCGTTCCCCATGACTGCCCGGCGAACCCCGTTATGCCCGACGTAGAGTGCCACGTTCGTCCCGGCACCCTGCCGCCCGATCGCGTCGATGACCCGACGCATCATCTCGGGCGCGTAGCCGCCGTCGGGGCCACCCAGCACCGTCGTCACCCCTTGGCGGACCACCCCCTCGTTGAGGCGGCGCTCGGCCCCGATGATGGCGTCGACCGTGTGGGAGTGCACGTCGATGAACCCCGGGGCCAGGACCAGTCCGGTCGCGCTGATCCGCTGGCGAGCCGGCCGGGTTCGAAGCCCGCCGGGCCGGGTCACGTTGGTGATCCAGCCATACTGGACGCCGACGTCCCCGAGAAATCCCGGTCGGCCCGATCCATCGACGATCCGGGCGCCGGTAATGACCAGATCGAGCGAGTCGATCGGCGCGGGCGCCCGTTGCGCGGCGAGTGGCGCCAGCGGAGCGACGAGCAACAGGGCGAGAAGGCGAGTGCGCATGAACGTTCCTGACAGTGAGTGGTTCAGCCGCCGATGATCCGTTCGAAATCGCGGCGGTCGATCGGCCCTTCGGTACAGACGACGAGGGCGACGGTGTCCGGCCCGACCCCGAGCGTCCGGGCCAGGTCGCGACAGCCCAGGTCGGCGGTCAGCGCCAGCAGTCCGCCAGTGGCGGCGGCGCCCGAGCTGCCGGCCTCGATCGCCTCGTCTGGAGGCGTGGCGCGGAAGAGGCGCCGGACCCCCTCCTCCGCCCACCGATCCTCAATGGCGAGAACGGCGTCGACCCCGCGGCGGATACTGGGCCACGACGGGAGCGACACCTCACCACAGTTGAGGCAGGCCATGCTGGTCTCGCGCGTTCCCGCCGCGGTCGCGGGCTCGCCGCCAGGCGAAAGCAACGACTCGGTGAGGCAATCGCCCTCGCGCGGCTCGACCCCGACGATGCGGGGAGCTGGTTCCCGGGCGCGGTAGTGATCGACCCCCGCATGGAGAATCCCGCCCACCCCGCCCGGGATCATCACCAAGCCGGGCGCGGCCCAGCCAGCGGCGGCGAGTTGCTCGTCGATTTCCTGATAGAGCGTGCTGTACCCCTCGACGACCAGCGGGGGGATTTCCAGATACCCGTCATAGCCCACGTCGGAGATGATCTGCCAGCCCCGCGCGCGGCTTTCCTGATCGCACCGGCGGACGGCATCCTCATAGCCACCATCGACCAGGACGACGGTGGCGCCCTCCCCCTTGATGTTCTCGATTCGTTCAGGGGCGGCGTGGGCCGGGAGGAAGATGACGCAGGGCACCTTCATCAACCGCGCGGCCCACGCCACGGCCCGGCCGTGGTTCCCTTCACTGGCGGTCGAGACCGTCGTGAACGATCCGGGCCGGGTTTCGAGGAGCCGGTGGAGGGCCCAGGACCCGCCAAGGCCTTTGAAGGCGCCAAGGCCGAACCGGGTCCCCTCGTACTTCACGTAGAGGTCGGCGATCCCGAGTTCCCGGGCCAGCACGGGCCGCCGGACGAGCGGGGTCGGTTGATATCCCGGCAGCGACCGGTGGAAGGCCCGGACCGGTGCCGTGGACGGCAGCGGGAACACGCCCGATTGGCGGAACGGATTGATGGCCCAGCGGGTCTGGTGCATGGGTGACTGTATACAAAAGTGTGTTCCAAGAATACTCGGATCGCCCGATCCGGGTAAGCGCGGCGGCACCGCAATTTTCTGGAAGCGGCCTCGGGCCAGATCGGTATCTTGGTCCCCGTCTCCCGACCTGGCAACGACCCCGATGACCGCCCCCACCCCACGCGCGGACCGCCTTCCCGCCATCGACCTCCTCCGGGGCGCCGTCATGATTCTGATGGCGATCGATCACGTCCGGGTCTATGCGGGGGTTCCCCCCGGCGGGCCGACCGCCGGCCTCTTCTTCACCCGCTGGGTCACCCATTTCTGCGCCCCGGTGTTCGTCTTTCTGGCCGGCACTTCCGCGTTCCTGGCCCGCCCCGGATTTGCCGACCGCCGGGCACTCGCCCGGTTTCTGGTGGGCCGCGGCCTGTTGCTCGTGGTCCTGGAGCTGACGTTCCTCCGCTTCTTCTGGACCTTTACCCTCGACTACGGAGACTACCTCCTCGGCGGCGTCATCTGGGCCATTGGCTGGTCGCTCGTGGCGCTGGGCGGTTTGGTCCTGCTGCCGGTTCCCGTGGTGACGACGATTGGTCTCGTCATCGTGGCCGGGCACAACCTGCTCGACCCCTATCGCGCCGCCCTGACCGCAGGCCTGGCCAACTCGAGTGTTGGCTGGCTCTGGCAAATCCTCTATTGGGGCGGCGAAATCGAGGTCGGTGGTTCAGGCCCTCGCCTGGTGATCCTCTATTCCCTGATCCCGTGGATCGGCGTGATGGCCGCCGGGTATGGTTTCGGGGCCCTGTTGGGCGGAGATGCCGCCGCTCGGCGGCGATGGTGCCTCGGTCTGGGTGGTGGCGCCATCATCGTCTTCTTCGTCCTCCGCGGATTCAACCTCTATGGCGACCCCCGACCCTGGCAACCGGACGGGCCGCTCCCCGCCGCGCTCGGATTTCTCAACACCACGAAGTACCCCGCGTCGCTTCAGTTCCTCCTGATGACCCTCGGCCCGGCCCTGGCCCTCCTGCCGTGGTTCGAACGGACAACGGGTCGATGGGTCGGGATGATCACGACGTTCGGGCGGGTCCCGATGTTCTACTACATGCTGCACATCCCGCTCGTCCACCTGCTTGCCCTGCTGATCGCCGGGCTCCGCTCGGGGCTCGGTGTCGACTGGCTGTTCGCGCATCACCCGATGGAGCCGCCGCCGGTCCCCGACGGCTATCAGTGGAGTCTTGGCCTCCTCTACCTGGTGACGGGTGTGGCCGTGGCCCTCTTGTATCCCGCGTGTCGCTGGTACGCGGATCTCAAGCGGCGGCGACCGAGCGGACTACGACGCCTGCTTTGAAGGCCGGCCCGCGGGGAGCGAGCAGACCCAGCGGGAGACCTGGAGATCGGGACCGAACGAGAGGTCCTGATAGTCGAGCATGGCCCCCTGACGGGAACGCGGGCTCAGTCGTGTCGCAGACCGCCGATTTCGAGGACCGTGCCGATCCCGCGCTCGGCCGCTCGTTGGGTCACGAAGTGGGCCGCGGCCAGATCCTCGATGGCAAGCCCCAACGACTTGAAGAGCGTCAGGTCGGTGGCCGTCCGGCGGCCTTCGACCTTCCCCTCCAGCACTTCCCCGATCTCGCCAATCAGGTGTTCGTCGCCAAAACGACCCTCCGACCGCGGGATCAGGAAATCACCGCTCTCGGCCAACAGGGACTCGCGTCGATCCGTGTAGACCCGGGCAGCGGCGACGGTGTCGCTGTCCAGTTCGCGCGCCGCCGCCAGCGAGGCCCCGACGACGTTGAGATGGCACCCGTCGGCCAACCAGCGGCGCTCGAGGATCGGCACTCGGGAGGAAGTGACGGTGCAGATCAGATCCGCGCCGCGGACCGCGGCCTCCGCGGTCGGCGCCGCTTCGACGACCACGGGATGACGCCCCCGTGCCAGGGCGACGAACTTCGCCACGCTGCCCGGCGTCCGGCTCCACACCCGAACTCGGCGCAGCGGGCGGGCGGCGGCCATCGCGTCGAGATGGGTCAGGGCCTGGACCCCGGCGCCGAGGATGGCAAGATCTCCGGCGTCGGGTTTGGCCAGCGCCCGGGTAGCCACCCCGGACACCGCGGCGGTGCGGATCGCGGTAATCGATGTCGCGTCGAGGATGGCCACCAGGGACCCGTGCGTGGCTTCGAAGAGGAGCACGACCCCCTGATGCGAGTCGTAGGCCGTTCCCTCGTTGCCTGGGAAAACCGTGATTGCCTTGAGCCCGATCGCGTCCGGCGGGTTGAGGTACGAGGGCATCGACCCGAAGATGCCCTTCCCCTCCGGCAGCCGGAGCATCGTCCGGAGCGGCAGAATGGCGCCACCCCGGGTCATGGTCCGGAGCGCCTCGTCCATCAGGTCGAGGCAGGCGGGCATCGGGAGCAGTTGGGTGACCTGCTCCTGGGTCAGGATTCTCACGGGCATCGCGCGTCCTCGGTCGATTGGAAACGGCTGCCAAGAGTGGCGCCCGACAGGCCGTAACGTCAAGGGCCGCGATCTCGAATTGAGGTCGCGGCCCCCGGAGGGCCAACGGAGAACGTCGGGGCAACGGATCAATCACGGGCGCGTTTCCGGCGCGGAT
>CADEGB010000245.1 GCA_902826755.1 uncultured Gemmatimonadota bacterium | reverse complement strand
GATTCTCCCATCGGCCCGCCCGGCGATCGGTCGGGTGTTCGTGGATGACGAGGAAAGGGTGTGGATTGAGCGGTTCGAGGCCACGCGGCTGGGAACCCGGACGCAGAAGCCCGGAGATCAGTGGACGGTGCTGCAACGGGATGGGCGGCCGGTTGCGCGGCTCCGACTCCCACCGGCCATGCGCCTGGAGGCCGTGCGCGGCAACGAGGTGCTGGTGGTTCGGCGCGACAGCCTCGATGTCGAGACCGTGGCTCGGTACGGCCTGGTGCGTCCCTAACACTCGGCAGGCCCGGTCCGCAGGTTTGCGGTGCCGGCGTTCCTCTCAATGTCCGGCGGGACCCTGGTGGTCGGCAGCGCCTTGTTCCTGCCCGGATGGGCTCGCGATCAGGAGCGGCGGGTGGAGCACATCGGCCGCCATGTCGGGTCCCGTCTGGCCCCACCACCCACCACCGAAACACGCGAGCGCTGAGGGCACCGAACGTTCCGCCCTCCCAGCGCCGGGGATCAGCGCCCCCATGGCGATGATGATGGCGCCCCAGAGAATGGTCTTCATGGCGGCCTCCGTCAGCGTGCGCCGACACCGCCGGCGAGTGGGGTTCCGAGGCGCTCGAATCGGCTGGTGAGCGGCTGGTCCGCCAGGGCCGCCGAAGCGCGGACGACGGCGTCGTGCAGATCCAGGCCAACCTGGTCGAACAGGTCACGATAGGCCTTTTCGATCAACGGGAGAAACCGCTGCAGCTTGTCCCCCTCGAGACGACCGGCCCGGGTGAGCCTCACGATCCGCGTCCGGCGGTCCTCGGCGCCGGATGCGACGGTGGCAAACCCCTCCCGGACGAGCCATTGGACCCGTTGCGAGGCGAGTTGATGGGACAGCCTGAGCCGCCCCGCGAGGTCGCTGATCGACTGCGGACCGTCGTGGTAGATCGTCTGGACGATGCTGGTGGTGTAGCCCGGCAACCGCACGCCCTGCGCGGCGAGGCAGCCGTCCATCTGCTCATAGATCGTCGTCGCCAGCTGGCCCACCCGCATGGCAAAGGCGGCTGGGGTGGCGAAGAACGGGATCTCTTTCATGGCCCGGTTCCCGGGTGGGAGTGGCACCTGACAGGCGGACAATTGCGCAATTAATTGTATATTATGATTCGATGGGCGCCGCCGCAAGGCGCCGGGACCGACCGGGGCCTCTCTCCTTGACGGGATAGGAGAAGGAAGACACCTTCTCCTAGACACTATAGGAGAAGGACGTGACCCGCCAGGCCGAACTACCCCCCGGCACCCTCGAGCTGATGATCCTCAAGGCCGTGTCCCTTGGCGACGTCCACGGCTACGGCGTGCTGCTCCGGATCGAGGCCATCTCCAAGGGGGCCATCCTGGTACAGCAGGGCGCCCTCTACCCCGCCCTCTACCGGCTGGAGCATCAGGGCCTGCTGACCAGCCAATGGGGAACCTCGGAGAACAACCGGCGCGCCAGGTTCTACCGACTGACCGCCCTGGGTCGCCGCCAGTTCGGCGAGCAGAAAGCCAGCTGGAGACGCCTGGCCGAAGCGGTGGCCGTCTCGCTGGCGACCACACCCCAGGAGACCTGACGATGCCCCGCCAAACCGGCGTTGCCGGCCTGCTGGCCCGGGCCCGGTCACTCCTGCGCGCCCTGCTCCGACGCGACCAGATCGAGTCCGAGATCCGCGCCGAGTTCCAACATCACCTCGACCTCCGCGCCGAGGATCTTCGACGCAGGGGACTCGACGCCGAAACGGCGGCCCGCCAGGCGCGCGCCGAGTTCGGGCACCAGGACTCGCACCGGGAGGACGCTCGGCACGCCCGCGGCCTGCGGCTGTTCGATCAGCTGCGGTTTTCATGGCTCGACGTCAAACTCGGACTCCGGATGGTGATCCGACATCCGCTCCTCAGCCTGGCCGCCATCTTCGGGCTCGCCATCGGTATTCCGGTCGGGATCGCGCCCGCCCATGTGGCGACGGCCCTCGAGGCGCCCCTGCCCGGCGATCCGGAGCACCGCATCCGGGCCATCCGCAACTGGGACCCCGTGGCCACGAGGGTTCAGGCAAGCCGGTTCGAGGAGTTCGAGTTCTACTCCCGCGAACTGAAGAGTTTCGCGGCGCTCGCCGCGTTCCGGACCGCGTCCTTTGGCGTGGCGTCCGACGACGGCCGCGCCGCGCCCGTGGCCGGAGCGGAAATGACCTCAGCCGGCTTCGCGATCCTCCGGGTGGCACCCCACCTCGGCCGGGCGCTCGGCGCCGCGGACGGCCAGCCCGGCGCGCCGGAGGTGGTGGTGCTGGGCTACCGCCTCTGGCAAGCGCGGTTCGGCGCCGATCCCGCCATCGTGGGACGGACGATTCGGGTGGGCCGCGCGATGCGCACGGTGGTGGGCGTCATGCCGGACGGCTTCCGTTTCCCATCCAACGAGCAGCTCTGGCTGCCGATGCCCGACGAGGCCGGCAACGTCGGCCGGCAGGCGGCGGTCCGGATCGTAGGCCGGCTGGCCGATGGGGTGTCGGCCGAGCAGGCTCAGGCGGAGTTAGGCGCGATCGGACCACCGCCGTTGGCCGAGCCAACGGAGGGGCGGCTCCGCCTCCGTCCCGAAGTCGTGTCGTTCGGACTGCTGTACCTGGGCCTTCCCCGCGGTGGCCTCGACACCATGGTGGAATACCGGCTGGTCCAGACGATGATGCTGGTGCTGCTGCTGGTGGCGTGCGCCAACGTCGCGATGCTGGTGTTTGCCCGCACCGTGACCCGGTTCCGCGAGATGACCATCCGGACGGCTCTCGGCGCCAGTCGATCGCGCATCGTGACCCAGGTCTTCGTGGAAACGCTGGTACTCGCGGTGGTGGCGGCGGGGGCCGGCGTCCTTTCGATCGACTGGGTCGTTCGGCACGTGAATCTCGCGGCGCTCGTCGGGGAAGCGGCCCTTCCCTACTGGCTGTCGTTGGGCGTCACCGGCAGGGCGATGGTACAGGCCGTGGTCCTCGCCGCCATCTGCGCAACCGTGGCCGGCGTCGTGCCCGCCCTCCGGATTACTGGGCGAGCGGGGGGCCGAAGCGTGCGGGGACGACCGAACGCCCGATTCGGCGGGCTCACCAGCGCGCTGGTCGTCGGCGACATCGCGGTGTCGGTGGCGGTGGTGGGGCTCGCGGTCGCGATGGTGGGCAAGGCCACCGACCTCAAGCAGGACGATCGAGCCGCCGGCATTCCCGCAGGAGAGTTCCTGGCCGTCGAGCTCCGTCTGCCCGACGACGGGTCGCTTGCCACCACCGGCCCGGATCGGGAGCGTTTCGCCACCCGTCTGGCCACGGCGCAACGCGGCCTGGTGGCGGCTCTCTCGAACGAAGCGGGGGTCACGGGCGTGGCGATTGCCGACGCGCTGCCGCGGATGGACCACCGGTCCCGTCCCTTCGAGATCGAAGGCGTCGAGCGCGCCGCCGGCGCCCGGACCCGCTGGGTGAGCACCGTACAGGTGGACGTGGGCTTTCTGGCCGCCCTTGGCCGGCGCGTCGGGTCCGGCCGGGACTTCACGGTGGCTGACAGGGAGAGCGATCGCCTCGTGGCGATCGTCAATACCGCCTTTGCGGAACGGGAGTTCGGTGGGGAGAACCCCCTGGGCCGGCGGATCGGCTTCCCAACAGCCGACGACGATGGCGCCCCGGAGTGGCACGAGATCGTCGGTGTGGTCCCGCACCTCGGGGTCAACATGATCAATCCCGAGCGAGGGGCCGCCGTGTACGTGCCGGCGCGCGAGGGGCGGATCAACCCGATGCAGGTGGCCATCCACGCCGGCCCGTTGCCGGAACGGTTGGTGGAGCGGCTCCCCGCGCTGGTGACGTCGATCGATCCGAGTCTGGTGATGGGTGCGCCGGTGGTGCTCAGCGAGGCCCGGCAGGGCGACTGGTACCTGGTCATGGCCATCGCGGGCGGGCTGGTGGTGCTGGTGGGGGTCCTCGTCACCCTGGCCGCGACGGGCCTCTACGCGATGCTGTCTCTGGCGGTGTCGGAACGGACCCGCGAAATCGGGATCCGCTCGGCGCTGGGAGCGCCGAGGCCGAGTCTGGTCATGGCCGTGGTGCGGCGCTCGCTGGTCCAGATCGGCGCCGGCGCGCTGATCGGCCTGCCGTTTGCCGCCCGGTTCGTCTTCGAACTCGGCGACCACTCCAAGGGCCAGGTGTCACCATTCGGGTCCGTGCTCTCGGCCGTGGGCCTCGCCGGCCTCATCGTGCTGGCGATTGGACTCGTCTCGTGCCTCGTGCCCACCCGCCGGGTCCTGGCCATCAGGCCCAGTGAGGCGATGCGCGCCGAGAGCTGACCCGGTCGTTCTCGAGCGGGCCGATTTCCGGCCAGGGTTGGCGCCGGGGCGTCGCGACCTGCTAGAGTTAGGCAGGGCGCGGTCGCTTGGACCGGGCCATGCTTCTTGATCGGGAGGCGTCCGACGACCCGTCGATTCCTGCCCCTGGCCCTCTCTGTTGCCGCCGTGGTGGCGTTTGCAGGGGTGCTCGAGGCCCAGATCAAGCCGGGCCTGCATGTGGCGCGCGCCACGGATACGTTCGAGGGCGTGAACGGCGTGGGGGCAAGCGTTCAGGTCGGCCTCCCCGTCCTGCCGCTGAAGCTCTTCGTTGCCGGTGAGTACTTCTTTCCGGGCTGCGACGGCTGCTCCTTCTGGGGTGGCTCCGCGGACCTTCACGTCTCGCTGCCGATTCCCATCGTCTCTCCCTATGTGGCCGCCGGCCTCGTCCTCCGCAACACCAGCCTGTCCGACACCGTCGTACGCACCGGCGGACTGGGGTTCGGCGCCGGCGTCAATCTGAACACGCTCGTGGTGGGTGGATACGTCGAAGGGCGCTACGAGTTCATGGACGGTGGCGACGATCAGTTGGTGATCCGCCTCGGCATCCGCTTCTGACGCGCGACGGCACCACGATGAGGCGAGGACAGCTCTGGCGGAACGTCCGCCGTATCTGGATCGGGCTGGGCCTGGGCGTGACGGTCGTGTTCATTGGATGGTCGTTGATCGCGTACCGCGCGTCCAACGAGGCTCGACTAGCGGCTCGGTCCGACAGCACGGTGTCGGTTGAACGCGCCGAAGGGGTCTGGTCGTTCCTCCCGCGGCGCGAGCCGCCCGCGGACTGGCCAGCGTTCATCTTCTTCCCGGGGGCGCTCGTCAGTCCGGCCGCGTACGCGCCGTTGGCCCGCGCCGTGGCCGCGGCTGGATACGCGGGTTACCTCGTCGAGTTGCCCCGACGGGGCGCGTTCGGCGGTGCCGACGATCCCGAGCTCGAACACCGATTCGACCAGCTTCTGGTGCGGCCCGGCACGCCGCGCCGGTGGGTCATCGCGGGTCATTCCCGAGGGGCCGCAGTCGCCGCCGAGCTGGCAGCGACGCCGCGGGCGGGGTTCAGCGGCCTGGTGCTCATCGGGACCACCCATCCGCGCGATGTCGACCTGAGCCGATTGACGGCGCCGGTCACCAAGATCGTCGGAACCCGCGACGGCATTGCCAGGCCCGCGGGGGTCGAGGCCAACCGCGCCAGGCTGCCCGCGGCCACTCGATGGGTGTGGGTCGAGGGCGGCAATCACTCCCAGTTCGGCTGGTACGGTTTTCAACCCGGTGATCGTCGTGCCAGCGTGTCCGCTGATTCGCAGCACACGGTCACGATCGGCGCGGTGCTCGCCGCCTTGGCGGAGGCCCGCCGCAACCAGACATCCCAGTCCCGAAGCGGCGAATGAAGGCCAATCAGGCACCTCCTCAGCTCACCCAGCTCGTGTATGCGAGTCGGGCCGAAAGTTCCGTCAGCCAAGCCGCGATCCTCGAGATCCTCGATCGCGCCCGGGTCAAGAACGCATCACTCGGCGTCACCGGCATGCTGCTCTATTGCGAGGGCAGCTTCTTTCAGGTCCTGGAAGGGGTCCCGGACGTCGTGGAGACGCTTTTCGACCGAATCGGACGCGACCGGCGCCACTCGGCCGTGACCAAGTTGCTCCGGACCGCTGTCGCCGAGCGGGGGTTCCCCCAGTGGTCGATGGGGTACTCGAAGATCAGCCGCCAGGAGCTGGCAGGGGTGCCGGGGTTGAACGATTTCTTCGAGGCCGGGTCGGCCCTGCATAGCCTGCCGGAAGGTCCTGCTCGGAGGCTGCTCGAGGCATTTCGAGAAGGGCGTTGGCGGTCTCACGTTCTGCCGTGAGCCTCGACACGACGCCGGACCGCCCTTCGCGGATACGTCGAAGGGCGGTACGGACCAATCCATTACACTACGGAGCGCGCTCTACTGCCCGGTCTGCCAGTACTGCTGGAGGCGGGGGAAGAGGGCGTTGAGGGCGGCGTTCGGCGCTCCACCGTCCGCCGCCGGATCACCGGCGTTGGTGGTGCCGAGATAGGCGATTCCGCTCTCGAGATAGATCGTCGACCGTGATCGGTTCCGGTTGTTGCTCCCGTCATGCGTCACCGGCCGGGAAGCGACCCCGGGGTAAGTGACCCATCCGTACCCGTACGATGTCTGGCCTCCGATCGGCGACACCCCGGCGGTGAGCGCCCGGGCCTCGTTCTGGCTCAGGAGGGTTGACTGACCGGCGTCGGCCCGCATGATCTCCCGGATGATCCGGGCCCAGTCGGGGAGACTCATATGGATCTTGCCGGAGCCGGTGGCCCAGGAGTTGTCGCACGCCTCGCAGACGGTCCAGCCGCCGCCACCGGGGATATGACCGGCCGGTTGATCGGTCTGGAAGGCGCCGGTGGTTGGCCCGAAGCCTCCGGTCGTGACGCCGAGTGGAGTCCAGAGGCGGTCCCGCAGCGCTTGCTCGTAGCCGGTGCCCCAGGCGCGACCGACGATCTCGGCCAGAATCTGGTAGGCGATGTTGCTGTAGTAGTAGGTACCGCGCGGCGCCGCCGGCGCCTGCTGGACGGCCCAGTTGTCCACCGCGGTGCGCTGTTGCGCCAGGGTGCCGACCGGTGTGAAGCCCGGGTTGCCGTTGATCCCCGATTGCATGGTGGCGAGGTCGTGGAGCGTCAGGGGCGCGAACTCGGCCCGGGC
>CADEGB010000244.1 GCA_902826755.1 uncultured Gemmatimonadota bacterium | reverse complement strand
GCGGTTTTTGTCCACGGCTGGTATCCGCCCGGGAACCGGGGGACCAGCGACCTGCAAACCCTCGCTTCTTGCCGTCAAGGTTTCGATCGTGCGAGGCTGGGGTGGCAAGTTCCAGGCCCTCCGGGTTGGGGTGCTTTGGGGGTCAGGTCTGGGGGTGGGAAGGGGCCCAAGTCGGCCCGGGGAATAGTCTTGACCGCTGGGTAGTGGGTCGGGTATTTTTTCGTGCTCGACCGCGGGGTGGTTGTAGCTCAATCGGTTAGAGCGCCGGACTGTGGCTCCGGAGGTTGCGGGTTCGATCCCCGTCAGCCACCCTAAGTAGGGCGGTACCGAGGCGGGGGGACGCGACTTCGAGGGTTGGGGGCAATTCGCCCGCTGGTCGGAGCGTAGGTCCGTAGCTCAACTGGTAGAGCACCGGTCTCCAAAACCGGGGGTTGGGGGTTCGATTCCCTCCGGGCCTGTGGAGGTTGAGAGGTAACGCGCGCCGCTATCGTCTAGAGGCCTAGGACACAGCCCTCTCAAGGCTGGAACACGGGTTCGAATCCCGTTAGCGGTATACGGTACCCCGGCCCCATCGTCTAACGGTTAGGACACCACTCTTTCAAGGTGGTAACACGGGTTCGATTCCCGTTGGGGCTATCAGACGAGACGAGCACCGCTAGCTCAATTGGCAGAGCAGCTGACTCTTAATCAGTAGGTTCCAGGTTCAAGTCCTGGGCGGTGCACTGAGCAAGTTTCCTCCCGAGCGCCAGCCGACCGCTGGCGTTCGTCGTTTCCGGGCGGGCCTCCGCCCGTGAATTCGAAACTGCCTGACGACCAGCACGTCCTCGGGTGTCCGCCATCGACCGAGCACCCAGTCCGATCCGACTTGAAGGGGGGTGAACTCGGCCGGAGCTTCGAGGCTCGCGGTGATGGCACCCGTCGAGTCGGCAACCAGGAACGAGGTCGTCGTGTTCCACGGTCGCGTCCGCCGCTCGATCCAGAGTCCACCGTCGTCCGTCGGGATGAGCCGGGTAAAATATGGAGTGACCGGCTGGGCCTTCACGGCGCGCATCCGGGCAAACATGGACCGCAGCAGCTCGGGCCGCGCGCGCATCATCTCCCGGCTCGTCATCAGATCCGCGGAATCATGCCGAAACGACGCTTCCGCGTCGGCGGAGGAGGTGGAGTCCGGGGCCGCGATCCAGCGGATGGTTCGGATCTTGGGACCGCTGACCCGCCAAACGCCGATGATCGCGTCCTCCGAATCGCCGAGGTAGAGGAGTTCTGGCGTGACGGCGAAGACGGTCCGCCTTGCCATCGGGATATCGAGACCGCGGCCACCCTCCGTCATGAACAGTTCGGATCCGCGCCCCGTCGCAATCGAATCGAAACCTGAACCGTCGATGGGCACCCGGCCGATCACGAGTGGAGGCCGGACGGGACCGGCCCGGTCCCTGTCGGTTGGGACGGTGTACAGACGAGCGATTGTCTCGCGAGGCGAGATCAGTCGCAGGGGAATGGCGTATCCGCCGCTGAACCGGTAAGGTGTCAGCTGAATCGTCGTCGCCGCGGTGAGGTCTGGGGTCAGCACCACGGCGCGGATCATCGGATCGTCGAGAATAGCGATCGAGTCGCCCCGTAGTCGGACCGGTGCGCTAGCGAATCGAAGTTCGTTGGGGCCAAGGCCATCCCGAACGACCTGTCGAAGGAACGTTCCACGGTGATCGAATACCTTCGCCGCGGCGGGGGCCAACTCCGTGACGAGGATCGTACCATCGGGGCGCCATAGCGCGCCCGACAGGAAATTGAAGGCGTCCGGGCCACTGCCGTCGACCGTGCCGAGAGTGAGAATGGGCTCGGGCTCGAGACGCCATCGCGTCAGGGTTTCGATTCCGGAGGTCGTCACGATCTCCACGCCCCCGCTGTCAGCCCGGGTTACTCCGGCCGTTGCCGCGTCCGATGGCGGGCCGCCTGTGCATCCGATCAGGCCGAGCAGCAGCGAGGCGAACAGCCATGGCGGGGGCGTCGACAGCCGAGAGGGACCCGGGTTCGAGGACCGGTAGTCGGGCATCTTTGACCTCCGCCAGCGAAGGAGACCGCCCTGCCAATATCGGAAGCGACCCTCCGTGACGCTACGGTCACTGCTGACAGGGCCGACCCTGCCTTCTCGAGCGAGGAGCCTGGCGGCGACTGTCGGGGCCGGCCTCCCAAAACCAAGGTTTTTTCCTAACTTGTACTTTCCCGCCCCCCGACGAATCTTGGGGGGACCACACCGACATTCCGATTCCGAGAGCGAGACGCCGATGAAGCCGACGAAGTCATCCAAGTCCGGGCGCAAAGTCCCCCCGCTGGCCAGGGGCAAACACCAGATCACCCACGCCCAGGCCCGCCGGATGCGGAAGCGGTTCCTCGGGCTCTACGGGGACAAGACTGGAGCCGGGTCGCCCCTCGTCTACGGCCGGAACATCTTCGACAAAATCCTCGCCGATTCCCGCTGCAAGGGCATCCGCTTCTACCCGGGGCTCGACGACGCCGGCCAATACACTCTTCTCTTCTGTGGGGTCGACGAGAAGGGGAACGATGTCCTGGTTGGGACCATCGGAGACGAGCCCTGGCGTTGTCCGCCCTTCTGTTCCGAGGTCAACGGGGTTCTCCAGTTCTAAGGGACGCTGACTGGGATGCCGATCTGGCCCTACTACCTGCTCGGCACCCTCGTCACCCTCGCCCTGACGGTCACGACGGTCCGCGGCGCGCTCCACTGGCGCGCCCTCGATCTCGGGACCAAACTGCTGGTTCTGGGGGTTGCCAGCTTCACGGCTGCCGCCTACGTCTCGCTGGTTCTCGCCAGCATCGGCCAGCGGACCCGGTTCGTGTACGAAGGCTCGAAGCTGTTCGGGACGGTACTCGTGGTCGTCGGCCTTTCCCGGTGGCAACCACGGCCGTCCCAGCGGCGGCTGGTCGCGGGCCTTGCGGTCGTGTTTGCGATCTGCTGGGCGGTGGCCCAGTGGCTTCAAGGGGTTGACGCGGAGTTCAGCACCGTGTCCGGCCCGCTCCACGCCATGGCGCTCTCGGCCGCCGCCGGGATCACCATCGTCTGCCAGGTCAGAGTCTCGGCCGAGCGGTGGACCGAGCAGGTCTGGTTCTGGACCTCGGTCGGTCTCATGACCGTCTACGGAACCGAGGTCGTCTTCGATCCCTTTATGGCCGGCGTGTTCACGATCCGCGCCGACCTGGTGGCCGTCGCGTTCTACTTCCACCAGTTTGCCAGTGCCATCGGCTGGGGCCTCGTGGCCGTCGGTGTCTGGCGAGCTACCCGGATTGGCCGCCGGGGCATCGACCCAATTCCGTGGCCGAGGATGGCGTAGGCCGATGAGCGAGGGGACCTCCACGGTCGTTTTCTGGATCTACATCCTCTCGGGGGTGGTGACCCTGATTCTGACCGGCACCGTCGTGGGCGTGATCGTGGCGGCCCAGCGCCGCCAGGTGGAGCAAAGCCGCCGTTTCAGCCAGGGCCTGGTCGAGGCGCAGGAGGCCGAGCGGGCCCGGATTGCCCGGGAGCTCCACGACGACGTGATCCAGCGGGTGGCCCTGATCGGTGGCGAGCTTTCGGCCCTCGGTCGAATCATCCCGGCCCCGACCGAAGCGGTGACGCAGCGGATCGATGGGCTGCGGGAGGAGCTGCACGACCTGGCGGAGGAAGTCCGGGCCATGGCCCGGCGGGCCCATCCCGCCATCCTCGACCATCTGGGTCTCCCGAAGGCGCTGCAGAACCTCGTCGGCGAACTCAAGGTGTCCGACGATCTCGAGATCGACCTGAGTGTCGGGCCCGGTCAGGATTTCAGTCGCCTGGCGCCGGCGGCGGCGCTTTCCCTCTACCGGGTCGCGCAGGAGGGCCTCCGAAACGTGGCCCGACATGCCGGAACCCATCAGGCCCGGATCACCCTGGCCGAGCGCGATGGGGGGGTCGCCATCACGGTCGAGGACCGGGGCAAGGGCATGCCGGCCGCGGCCGGCGGTGGGCCCGGCCTGGGGTTGATGGGCTTGGCCGAGCGGCTCCGCCTGGTGCAGGGACACTTCACTGTTCACAGTGCCGCCGGCGAGGGGACGCGCCTCACGGCCTGGGTGCCTGAATGAGGGAATGGGACATGAAACGACCACGGATTCTGCTGGCCGACGATCACACGCTGGTGTGCCAAGGCCTCAAAGCGCTGCTCGAGCCTACGTACGACGTGATCGGGATGGTGCACGATGGCGCCGATGTCCTCGATCGGGTCCTGGCGCTCCGGCCGGATCTGATCCTCCTCGATCTGCTGCTGCCCAACCGACTCGGCCTCGACATCTGCCGCGATATCGTCCGGGAGGCGCCTGCCACCAAGGTGCTGGTGGTCTCGATGCAGACCGAGCGGATCTACGTCGAGGAAGCGCTCCGCGCCGGGGCCGGCGGCTTCGTGGTCAAGCTGTCATCCGACGCGGACCTCCTGACGGCCGTGGCCACGGTCCTGGCCGGTCAGTCGTACCGCAATCCGAAGTTCGAGGCCCGGAGTCGGCCCGCGGTGGACGAGGCCCGGAAAACGGCCACCAGCCGGCTCAACGACCCGCTCGAGGTCCTCTCTCGGAGGCAGCGACAGGTCTTTGCGCTGATGGGCTACGGGAAGACGACTCAGGAGATCGCCGATCTCCTCGGGGTCGAGACCAAGACCGTCGAGTTCCATCGCGTCAAGGTGGAAACGGCGCTCGGTATCAAGAACGTCCGCGCCCTCCAGCAACTCAGCCTCGAGCGGATGCGCGAACCTGGCGCGCCGACGGTCGAGGAGGTGATCGGCGGCGGCAAGGTTTCATCCTAGGTCGAAGGGCAAGGTTTTTTCCCAACTTGTTGTTTCCCACCGTTTTCCCTAACGTGGTGTCGTCGCGCTGCTGACGCGCGGAACCACGAGAGGGACCCGATATGCTGGCCACGCTGCACCATACGACCGTTGACGCTCGAGCCTGTTCCGCCTGCGGGCGCATCCACCGGTTTTCGATCAGCTGGGTTCCCGAGGACGGCGAAGCGGGGCGATCGGTGCACGGGTTCTTCGCCTCGTGCGCCGACACCGGCCGGCGAGTGTGGTTCGTGGTCTCTCTTCCCGAGGATCTCGATGGGGCGAGCCGAGTGGTCGAGATCGCTCCTGACGACGATACCGATGTTGCCCATTGGGCGGCCCGGCGGAACGAAGCTGAGCGGAGCGGAGCGATGGCGCCGGGTCCGCTGCCCGATATGTCCCCCCGCGGAACGCAGGTTGGTGGGTTCCGCTTCCACAGTCGAGGGCCGGAGTTGCTTCGGATGGCCCTGGGCTGCCCGCATCACGCGTAGGTCCCTCCGTAGTTCATTACCTGGCCGAAGTTTCGACGGATCCGCACGGGTGGCCCACCAGCCCGTGCGGTTCCATTTTCAGGACGGGCCGATTGCCATTAGGTTGGCCCAACGCGGGTCGGTACCACCATCTTTTCGAGATCGACACATGGCCATCCTGATCACTGGCGGCGCCGGGTACATTGGCAGCCACGCCGCGCTCGAGTTGCTCCGCCGAGGGTTCGACGTGGTGGTGGTGGACAATCTCAGCAACAGCCACGAAGCCGCGATCGATCGGGTGGCCGAATTGGCGGCCCGCCCGGTGCCGTTCCACCGAGTCGACATCCGGGACCGAGCGGCTCTCGACCAGGTGTTCCGTACCGCGCCGATCGACGCGGTGATGCACTTTGCCGGCCTCAAGGCCGTCGGGGAGTCGGTCGGCCAGCCCCTCCGGTACTATGACAACAACATCTCCGGCACCATCGTGCTGCTCGAGGTCATGAAGCAGCACGGCGTTCGGACGCTGGTGTTCAGTTCCTCTGCCACCGTCTACGGCGATCCGGCCTCGGTGCCGATCACCGAGGACTTCCCGCTCTCCGCCGTCAATCCGTACGGTCGGTCGAAGCTGTTCATCGAAGAGATGCTCCGGGACCTTTGCCGAGCGGAGCCGGAGTGGCGGGTGGCGCTGCTGCGGTACTTCAATCCGTCCGGCGCTGATCCGAGCGGGCGGATCGGCGAGGATCCGAATGGCATCCCGAACAATCTGGTGCCTTTCATCGCGCAGGTGGCCGTGGGCCGACTGCCGGAGGTGGCGGTGTTCGGAACCGACTACCCGACCCGGGACGGGACCGGAGTCAGGGACTACATCCACGTCGTCGATCTGGTCGTCGGGCACATCAACGCACTCGAAAAGCTCGCCGCCGGGCCGGGGCTCGTGAGCTACAACCTGGGAACCGGGCGGGGCTACAGCGTGCTCGAAATGATCGAAGCGTTCGGGCGGGCGGCAGGGAAGACGATTAAGTACCGGCTGGCGCCGAGGCGGCCGGGGGATGCAGCGGAGTGCTGGTCCGATGCCTCCCGCGCGGAGCGGGAACTCGGCTGGCGAGCTACCCGTGGCCTCGATGACATGTGCCGCGACGTCTGGCGGTGGCAGTCGAACAACCCCAACGGGTACGCCTGAGCCTCACTCCGGTTCGGCCTCGCCGCTCGAACCGGCCTCCTCGTCGACGGAACGGTGGAGGTCGGCCATCTCCGCAAAGAACCCGTCCATTGACACGGTGGGCACGAATCGGCTCGCCAGTGGCTTGAGCGATCCAGTCGGGTCGAGCAGCGGGGTCCGGTCGCCGTTGCCGCGGCCCAGGACGCCGACCACCACGGTCACCGCCACCATCACCGCGCCGGCCACGGTCCAGCGACGGCGGGCCGTCCATTCCGTGATCAACTGGAAGTGTCCGACCAGAAGCAGGGTGCCGAGCAGGCCCCAGGCCAGTCCCTCATAGGCCTGGATGTCGAGCCACGGCCAGAAAAACCCGAGCCACTCGAAGCCCAGCCCGACGACCAGGAAGCTGGTGGCCAGCAGCGCCGTCCAGGCCCAATGCGCCAGGAACCGGAACCGCTGCGCCACGATCCGGTTGGTAAAGTCCCAGCCAGTGGCCCACAGGCCCGCCAGGCGGAGGGTAGCGAGGCCCGGCGTGGTAAGGAGGGTGGTCGACACCGGTGCC
>CADEGB010000243.1 GCA_902826755.1 uncultured Gemmatimonadota bacterium | reverse complement strand
CCGAGGATCTGGCGCGGGCCGGGGTCGAGTATGCGTTAGTGGACGATCGGCACTTTCTGGTGGCGGGCTTCGAACGCGACCAGCTCCATCGCCCCTTCCTGACGGAGAGCGGCGGCCGCTCGGTGGCGCTGTTCCCGATCGACGAGCGGCTCCGGTACCTGGTCCCGTTCCAACCCCCGACCGAACTGGCGGCTTACTTCCGCCGGCTCCGCGAGGCCGGATCCCCGGTGGCGATCCTGGCCGACGATGGGGAGAAGTTCGGAGGCTGGCCGGGAACGCTCGAGTGGGTCTACCAGAAGGGTTGGATGACCGAGTTCACCGACACGCTCGCGGCCCTTCGCGACGCGGGGGAGATTCGGCTCGTCACCTTTGCCGAGGCGCTGCGGACCGCGCCGATGGGCGGGTTGGCCTACCTGCCAAGCGCGTCCTATCGGGAAATGGAAGGGTGGGCGTTGCCGCCGGCCGCGGCCCTCCGCCTGACCGACCTGGAGACCTCGCTGGGTCGGGATCGGACCGAGGGGCCCGAGGGCGCCCTGCTTAGGGGCAGCCATTGGCGGAACTTCTTCGTCAAGTATCCGGAGTCAAACCGGATGCACAAGAAGATGCTGGCGCTTTCGGCCCTGAGCCGGGACCGGGGCGATCCGCCGGCGGCTCGACGCGCCATTGGCCGGGCTCAATGCAACGACGCCTACTGGCACGGAGTCTTCGGCGGCCTCTACCTGCCCCACCTTCGCGACGCGATCTGGCGGGAACTGGCCCGCGCGGAGGGTGTGCTTCGGGCGGGCGAACGACTCACCCACGAAGTCGTCGACCTCGACCGCGACGGCCAAGCGGAGATCTGGGTCCACGGCCCGGTGTTTTCGGCCCTGGTGAGTCCGGCGCGCGGGGGGGCGATCGAAGAGTGGACCCTCTTCGCCGCCGAGCGGAACTGGGCCGACACCCTAACGCGGCGACGGGAAGCGTACCACGAGGAAGCCCTCCGCCGGGTCGACGCTTCGCACGGTGCCGCCGCCGACGCGGCCCCGAGCATCCACGACCTCGAAAACCGGCTGACGCTCGACGAGTTACCGCAATTCGACGCCGCGCCGCGCGCCATCCTCCAGGAATGGCTGCTGCCGCCCGGCGCCGACAAGCCCGAGGCGAACGATGCCGACGGGACCGCTCTCCGTTCCTGGGCGACCACACCGGCGCGCAGCCTGGTCGAATCCGACGGAGATCAGGTGACGATCACGGTGCGGATGGACGGGCTCGAGAAGTCCATCCGCTTCGACCATGATGGGACGATCGTCGCGGCCTATCGCTGGGTTCCCCCGCAATCGGAGGCTCGGTTCGTCGTCGAGCTCTCGCTGGCCGGCCGGGTGGACATCTCGGCCCCGGGCGCCGAGCGCTGGCGCTATCCGATCGATACCGTAGCGAAGTCGGAGAAGGGATTCGACCGAACGGTTCAGGGCGTGGCGGAGGTGGTCAGCTGGCCGGGGTCGGCTGGCCAGGCGACTGTGACGATCCGGCCCATTCCCTAGTGGTTCGCCGCAGCGGGGTGGGAACAAACACGCGGGGGCGGTGCCGAAACGGCCCCGCCCCCGCGGTGCTTCCAGCCCGCCGGCCCGTTCAGGGCACCGGCCGTTCCTTCTTCTCGAGACGGGTAATCCAGAGCCCGGTGTTGATGTCGTTGAAGTAGATCAGGCCGTCCTTGACGACGGCGCCCCACGTAAACGTGGCCCGCGGCCGCGAACCGGCCGAATCGGCGGTGAACAGCCAGGCGATCTCGCGACCTTGCCGGAGGAGATCGCCTTGGCGCTCACCCGACACGTCGACAACGCGCCCGCCGCCCTGGTAGGCGCCCATGTACAGCGAGTCGCCCGCGACCCAGACGTTATGGACGCCGCCGTCGGTCGGCTCGTACCAGGCCACGATCTTGGGCTTGGTGATGTCAGATACGTCGACCACCTGGAGCCGGCCCCAGGTCAGGTCGTTCCCGTCCTCGTGCCCCTTGGCGGCCTTGGCCGCGTAGACCTCGTCGGCGATGAAGATGTAGTTCTTGTGCCGCCAGGAGGTGTGGGTTCCCCGGGCGCCAAGGCCATACATGTCGTCGACCCGGCGGTAGAGGTGGTTGAGGTCGTACTTGAGCTGCGACACCAGCACCGGCTTTTCCGGCGTCCCGCCCCGGATGCCGTTGCCGACGTCGACGATATTGAGTCCATCGTTCCAGTACGAGAGATAGGCCAGTCCGTCCTTGACGTCGATGTCATGGATGTACCGGCCGTGCTCGGTCTGACTGGTCTGCCACCGACCGACTTCCCGCGGGTTGCGGGGGTCCTTGATGCTGATGACCCGCATCGACCCCGTGGCATCGTCGGTGAGGTAGACGTGCCCCTGATAGACGAATGACGAATGCACCCCACCCGACACGGTGGCCGTGTAGTCGGCGATGACTTTCGGATGGCAGGCGTCGGAGGCATCGAAGACGGCGATCCCGTTCTTCCGGTTCGACGCGCCCTCGCGGGAAAAGACGCCGTACTTGCCGTCTTCGGTGGTCATGACGTCGTTGATCAGCCGGGCATCGATGACGATGGAGTCGGCGATGACGGGCTTGGCAGGGTCGGTCACGTCGATCGCGTAGAGCCGATCTGAGATGGTGCTGTAGTAGACACACTTCCCGTTCGCGTGGGGCCAGACCTCGGCCCCCCGTTCCTTGATCGGCACCCGGCCCCCGACCTCGATGCGGCGGTGAGACCGACCGCGGCGACCGACCATCGTGGCGTCAACCCCTCGATGACCCGCCCGGCTCGGTCCTTGACCGTGGCCGTGTACCGAACCACGTCGCCGGTCCGAACCGACGTGGTGGCCGGGCTCAGGGTAACCGAGGCGGGTGTGGCCGCCACGACGTCGACCGTGACCCGTGCGGTGGCCGAACCAGCCGCCCCGGTGATCGTGGCCGAGCCGGCCCGGAGGGCCTGGAGGCGGCCGTCGGGCGTGACGCTGACCACCGTCGGCGCGCTCGACGCATAGGTGATCGGGTCATAACGGATGTCGTCGTTGACACTCTTCGGCGTTCCGGTGAGCGAGTACCGGGAACCGACCGCGAGCTTGAGTGACGTGACCGCCAGGTCCAGCTTGGCCGCCGGCGCGGGCGTGACCCGGACTCGCACCTGCTCGGACACCCGGCCGCTACCCGGGACCACCGCCATGGCGACCACATTGACGTAGCCGCGGAAGCCACCGCGCACGACGCCGGTGGAGTCGACGCTGCCGTCGCCGCCGCCGAACCAAATGATCCGGGCGCCAGGCACCACGGCGCCCTTGGCGTCGAGCACCCGGGCCGACATCTGCAGGGTCTGTCCCACCTGCAGTTCGGCCTGGGCCGGCGACACTTCCATCCGGACGCCCGAGGCGGCCGGGGGTTGCTGCTGGAGGACCGCGACGAGAAGAAACCCGACCACCATAGCGACTCCTTTGTTCCCGCGAGTTACCGAAGCAGAAATTGAAACGGCGTGCGCACCACGAGCCGGTAGGAATACTCCCAGGAGGTACCCTCGATGGCGATGCTCGGCTCGTCGTCGACCCGATGGAACCGAAACTCGGCGTCGAGCTCGACCCCGCCCTCGAGGCGGCCCCGCCGGGCCACCCCGACCTCTACGTACTTCCTCCGGGCCCGGTAGAACTCCTGACTCCGGCCGACCGAATTGTAGTTATTGTCGCCCTCCTGCGACAGGAAGTCGCGGCCCCGCCAGTGGAGACCGAAGACCTCGAGCCCCGGCGCCGGCTCGACGCCGAGCCGCAGCAGCGTTCCCCGCCCTTGGCGGGGTCGATCGGGCGGCGCGTCGGGCTCGATGTTGCCGGTGCTTCGGAGCCGATAGGCGGCTACCGACACCCGACCGAGCGGCCCGAGCGTATCCGCCAGAATCAGGCCCAAGGCCGACGCGGCGTTGTTGGTGACGGGCACGTCGGCGGTGAACAGCTGGCCGCCCCGGTGGAGGCCGTGGAACTGGCCCTCGAGGGTAACCTGCCGCACCGGGCGAACCCGGGCCACGCCGCCGAAGTCGAAGACCTCCCGCTGAGTCCGGGTATTGAGCGCCTGCCAATTGATGAACGCCTCCGCTTCCCACCAGCGGCGGCGTTCGATCCACTGGAGCCCGTACTCGATCGGACGAGTCAGTTCCTGGGTGCTGACCGCGAGGGCGTCGAGGAAGCCGTGGCGCCGATCGGTTTCGAGGGTGCCGATGACACCGAGCGAATGGTCGGTGCGGTAGCGGAAGGAGAGAATCGGGCGAACCCGATCGAGGAATTCCTCGGAACCCCAACGGACATCGCCAAAGACCCCGAGGTGGACCGCGTACCGATCGGCCGGTTCGACGACCAGGCGACTGGCGAACTGGCCCCCCAGAATGGTCTCGCCCTCGCGATAGGGGGTGAAGAACTCGGTGTTGTCGCCATAGACCGTCACCAGGTTCTTCCAGAAGACCCGTTGAGCCGAAGCCGGCAGGGCGACGGCCAGGCTCAGCAGGCCCGCGAGGAGGAGGCGGCGCATAGGGGGCGGATGATACCCGGTGGTCGAGCGGGGGCGCAATCGGACGGACCGGGGGCCCGAGACCCATTCAGGAGTGGTCCAGCGGCCGTTAGATTTGGCTCATGACATCCCGCACCGTGACGCTCGGTCTTCCCCAGATGACCGTCGGCCAAGACCCGAAGGCCAATCTGAAGAAGGCCATCGACCGGACCCGTGACGCCGCCGCGCGCGGGGCCCAGATCGTCTGCCTCCAGGAGCTGTTCCTCGGCCCCTACTTCTGCCAGACCGAGGACCACAAGTTCTTTGCGCTGGCGGAGGCCATCCCCGGCCCGAGCACCCAGGTGTTTGCCGACCTGGCCCGGGAACTTGGGATCGTGATCATCGCCTCGCTTTTCGAGAAGCGGGCTGAGGGGCTCTACCACAACACCGCCGCCATTCTCGACGCCGACGGGACCTATCTGGGCAAGTACCGGAAGATGCACATCCCGGACGACCCCCAGTATTACGAGAAGTTCTACTTCACGCCCGGCGACCTGGGCTTCCGCGCCTGGGACACGCGGTTCGGCCGCATCGGGGTGCTGATCTGCTGGGATCAGTGGTTCCCCGAGGCCGCCCGCCTGACCGCCATGACCGGTGCCGAGATCCTCTTCTATCCCACCGCGATCGGGTGGCTGCCGCCCGAAAAGGCCGAATACGGCGAGCGACAACAGGCGGCGTGGGAGACGATCCAGCGGTCGCACGCGGTGGCCAACGGCGCCTTCGTGGCGGCGGTGAACCGGGTGGGCCTGGAGACCAGCGGCAACGACGGGATCGAGTTCTGGGGCGGAAGCTTCGTGGCGGACCCGAACGGACGGGTGCTGGCCAAGGGCGGCACGGGCGAGGAGACCCTGATCGTCCCATGCGACCTCAACCAGGTCGACGTGGTCCGGACCCACTGGCCGTTTCTGCGGGATCGCCGGGTCGATGCCTACGGCGACCTCACGAAGCGGTTCCTCGACCGTGAGTAGCGCCTCCCTGGGGGGCATGCCCGGCTACCAGGAGACCCCGGCCGAAGCCGGATTCCGGATGCCGGCCGAGTGGGCCCGGCACCGAGGCACCTGGCTCAGCTGGCCCCATCGCGAATCGTCATGGCCGGACAAGTTCGAGCCGGTGCCGGCCGTATTCGCGGACATGGTCCGGCACCTGGCCCCCCGGGAAGAGGTCCACATCAACGTCGGCAATGCCGCGCTGGAGGCGGGGGCCCGGGCGGCCCTGGCTCGGGCCGGGGTGCCGGAGACGAACGTGCACTTCCACCGCAACCCGACCAACGACGCGTGGTGCCGTGATCACGGCCCGATCTTCGTGCAGCGGCCGAGGGACGGGCGGATCGAGCAGCTGATCGTCGATTGGGACTATAACGCGTGGGGCGGAAAGTACCCGCCGTTCGAAGACGACGATCGGATCCCGACGCTGATCGGGGCCGAGTTCGGGATTCCGGTGGTCCACCCCGGCATCGTGATGGAAGGCGGATCCATTGACGTGAACGGTCTCGGCACATTGCTCACGACCGAGGCCTGCCTGCTCCACCCGAACCGAAATCCGTCCCTCTCCAAGGGCCAAATCGAGGAGTACCTCCACGACTTCCTCGGCGTCCATCACTTCCTCTGGCTCGGTGACGGCATCGAGGGTGACGACACCGACGGACATGTCGACGACCTGACCCGATTCGTCAATCCCACGACGGTGGTGACGGTGGTGGAGGACGACCCGACCGACCGAAACTTCCGCCCGCTGCAGGAGAATCTCGAGCGGTTGGCCCGGATGACCGATCAGGACGGCCGGGCCTTGGAAATCGTGACCCTGCCGATGCCCCGTCCAATGTACGAGGGCGAGCAACGGCTGCCGGCGAGCTACGCCAACTTCTACGTCGCCAACGGTGTGGTGCTGATGCCCGCCTACGACCCGGAACAAGATGACGTGGCGGCGGCGGCTTTGGGACGGTGTTTTCCGGATCGGACCGTCATCCCGATCGACTGCACCGACCTCGTCTGGGGTCTCGGGGCAATTCACTGCGTGACGCAACAGTGGCCGGAGGCGAGTCGGGGCTAACTCGCCTTTCGAGCGGCCGCTCCGACCGCCACGAGGGCCCAAGCACTAGCCACCAACCACCATCGGGTCTCCGTCGGAACGCCGGCCGCAACCACGGTCACCGTGTTGAAGGTGCCGTGGAAAACGGTGGCCAGGAGCACACTCCCCCCGGAGCGATGCCCCAACCGGGCCGCCACCACCGAAAACGCCGCGGTGAACACCAGGAAAGCGCCGAACGGTACCGTCCGTTGCGGCGTTCCGTCCATGTAGAACAGTGGCAGGTGCCAAAAGCCCCAGAGGATTCCGACGATCACCGCCGCACCGACGACCCCCCGGGACCGCTCCAGCGCGGGTTGTGCAAACCCGCGCCAGCCGAGCTCCTCGCCCACGACCAACCCGAACAACACCACCGACACCGGTGCGATCGGGGAGAAGCTGAGCTGGACCGACCCCGCCCCAACCGCCCCGAC
>CADEGB010000242.1 GCA_902826755.1 uncultured Gemmatimonadota bacterium | reverse complement strand
TGAAGGGTGGGGAGACCAAAGCCATCTTCAAGCGCGCGGTTCGTGGGATGGTGCCGGAAGCGGTGTTGCGGCGCCCGAAGAGCGGATTCGGCGCCCCGCTGCGGACCTGGATGCGGAACGACCTGCGGCCCATGATGGCCGATACCCTGTCGCCGGATGCGGTCCGTCGTCGAGGCTTGTTCGACCCGACAGCGGTGCAGGAGCTGGCGCGCCTCGACACCAGCGGCACGGTTGATGGCAGCTACACGCTCCTCGCGCTGATGAGCATCGAGCTGTGGTGTCGGATGTTTGTGGACAAGACTCCGACGGAGGCGCCGCCCCGTGGCCTCTGACGACCGTCCTCACGTGGTGTGGGTGAACCACTACGCCGTCTCTCCGAAAGAGGGCGGTGGGACTCGTCATTTCGAATTGGGGCGCGAACTGGTTCGCCGCGGGTATCAGGTGACGATCATCGCTTCCGACTTCACGCTCCATACTCGACAGTACAGCCGGCGCGCTGGCGACAGTGATCGAGGTGGCGTGCTCGAGACGATCGACGGGGTCCGGTTCTGGTGGCTGTGGGCCGCACCCTACCACCGGAACGACTGGCGACGAATCTGGAACTGGCTGTCGTTCGGCTGGCGGGTGGCGCGCTGTCGCCCCGCGGGGGCTCGTCCGGCGGTCGTCATCGGGTCGAGTCCAGATCTCTTCGCGGCCTGGGGCGCGGCACGATTGGCGACGCGGTTGGGCTCACCGTTCGTGCTCGAGGTTCGGGACCTCTGGCCCGAGAGCCTGCTCGCAGGCGGGGGACGGGTTGGGCTAGGCTATCGTGCACTCGAGCGGCTGGCCGGCATGCTGTACCGTCGGGCAAGGCTGGTGGTCACTCTGACTGAGGGCGTTGCCCGGTATCTCCGGGACCGGGGAGTGGGCCCGGTCTGTTGTGCTCCGAACGGTGTCGACCTCGCGGCGTTCGACGGGGCGCCCGTCCGCGTCGGGCGGGGAACGACCGTCGTGTACCTGGGAGCGCACGGGCATCTCAACGGCCTCGATCTGGTCCTCGATGCCGCGGCGGCGCTCCGCGATCGACCCGACGTGACGATTCGGCTGATTGGCGACGGTCCGGAAAAGGCCGCGTTGGTGGCCCGGGCGCGCGCTGAAGGGCTCACCAACGTGCGGTTCGATCCGCCGGTGCCCAAGGCCTCGGTCCCGGAGGCGCTGCGGACCGCTGACGTTGGTTTGATGGTGCTGCGCGAGGCCCCGCTGTTCGCCTTCGGGGTCAGCCCCAACAAGCTGTTCGACTACCTCGGGGCCGGCTTGCCCGTCATCACGAACGTCCCAGGCGAAGTGGCGGAGATGGTGACGGCCGCGGGGGCTGGAGAAGTGGTGCCACCCGGGTCGGGTCAGGCGCTTGCCGCGGCCATCCGTCGAATGGCGGACCGCCCTGCCGAGGAACGGGCTGCGTTCGGCGCCGCGGGACGCCGGTGGGTCGCCGAACATCATGCCCGCGACGTCGTGGCGGGAGACCTCGCGGCCGCGCTCGAACCGGTGGTGGCCGATGGCTAGCACTGGGATCGCCGCGCTGATGGACCCGCGGGTCTTCGCGACCGTGCTTCGGACCTTCGGCTGGGCCGGAGTGGTGCAGCGGGCACGGCACGAGTTCAGGGTCCGGGCGAACCGTTTCCGCGCCGACCCACCGGTCGAGCGGGAGCCAGGGGGCGAGCCCGGGTCGGCGTTCGCTCTCTCGCTCCCGCGGATCGGTGCGGCCACTGACGAAGAGGCCGCTCAGGCTCGCGCCGATCGAGTCCTGTCGGGCGAGCATCAGGCCTACCGTTGGGAGTGGCGGCGGTTGCCCAGAGGGGCCGAGTGGTCAACGCATCCGGTTACGGGTCGGTCCATCGACGCGGAAGCCGCTTGGTGGCGACTCGACCTGCTCGACCCGGCCGTTGGCGACATCAAGGACGTCTGGGAGCCGGGCCGATTCGGATGGGTCTTCGACTTGATCCGTGGCTATGCCCGGTCCGGCGATGATCGCTACCCAGCGGCTTGCTTCGAGCGCCTTGGAGACTGGATGCAGGCCAATCGTCCGTACCGTGGCGCGCAATGGGCCTGTGGCCAAGAGACTGCGATTCGGGCGGTGGCCTTGCTCTACGCGGAAGCTGCTTTTGCCGGAACGGCACCGGCCAAAACCGGGGGTGCGGCGCTGCTCCGGACCGCGCTGTGGTGGTCGGGATGGCGGATTGCCGACGCGATTGAGTACGCGCTTTCCCAACGGAACAACCACGGGCTGTCGGAGGCTGTGGGCCTGTTGGCCATCGGGTCTCGTTTCCGGCGGCAGAGCGCGGTGGCCGAAGGATGGTTCCGTCGCGGCCGGGCTCTGGTCGAGCGGTTGGTTCGAGAACAGTTCGCGCCGGATGGCTGGTACATTCAACACTCTTTCACCTATGCGCGACTGGCGGTCGATCAGTGCGTCATCGCCGAGCGGGTGCTTCGGGCCGAGGGTCTTGGCTTGTCCGCTGGGGCCGCGGAGCGCCTCCGAGCCGCAGGGGCGCTCTTCGACCGGGTGATCGATCCGGCGTCGGGCATTGTCCCGAATCACGGGGCCAACGACGGCGCGTTCGTCCATCCGATCACGGTGGCGCGGTATCGTGATTTTCGGCCGACGATCACGGCTATCGCCGCTTCCTGGGGCGGTGGTGTTGCCGACGACCTCGCGATCGACGCCGAGGTGCTAGCGTGGCTTGGCCGGCAGGTCCCGCTGCGTGAGCCGGCTCGGCGGGACGGAGTGTGGCACGGCCCGTCGGGGTGGGCGGTGGGACGGCGGGGCACCACCTCGGTGTTTTTGCGGGCCGGCCGTTACACGAGCCGTCCCGGGCACGTCGACCCGCTTCACGTCGACGTCCGCCTCGCTGGCCGCGAAATCATCGTCGACCCCGGGACCTATTCTTACAATGGTGGCCCGAACTGGCGGAACGTGCTGGCGGATCCGGAGGTCCATAACGGCCCGCTGGTCGATGGTGTCCGGCCCGGGGTTCGGGGTCCCCGCTTCTTGTGGTACCGTTGGCCGGAGAGCCAGGTGGTGACGGCGCGGATCGATCGAAGCCCCGAGCTGACGGCCGAGGTCCCTGGCCGGGTCCGGCGCGAGATCAGTCTTACCGATCGAACCGTGACCATCCGAGACTGGGTTCTCGCGGCTGATTGGCGGGTGGCCAAGGCGACTTGGCTCCTGCACCCGGACGCGAGTCCGACAATGGTTCGTGGCTACGACCGGCTCGAAGTGGCCGGCGCGGCGGGACCGGCTGGGTGGTTTTCACCTCACTATGGTCAACGGATCGCGTCCGCCGCCCTGGTGGTGGAGCGGGCTGGCGGGACCGATCCCCTTCAACAGATCGTCATTGGGGCCAACGACGAGACGGTACCATGAGGCAATTGCTCCAGGATCTTCGCAGCGGTGCGCTCACGTTCGAGCAGGTGCCCCGGCCCTCCGTTCCGGCTCGTCACCTGTTGGTCGAGACGCGGGCCTCGCTGATCTCCGCCGGCACCGAGCGGATGCTGGTTGAGTTTGCCCGGGCCAACCTGCTCGACAAGGCGCGAAGCCAGCCGGAGCGGGTCCGCCAGGTTCTCGAGAAAGTCGGCACGGACGGCCTGCTCCCGACGCTCGAGGCGGTTCGGTCCAAGCTGGCGGATCCGCTGCCGCTCGGCTACTGCAACGCCGGGATCGTCAGGCAGGTCGGGGCCGGGGTCGAGCGATTCGCGGTCGGCGACCGGGTGGTGACCAACGGTCCGCATGCCGAGATGGTGCGGGTTCCCCAGACGCTGGCGGCCCGGATTCCGGATGAAGTGAGCGACGAGGCGGCGTGCTTCACGCCGCTGGCGGCGATTGCGCTGCAGGGGCTGCGGCTGGCTGAGCCAACTCTGGGCGAGTCCGTGGTGGTGTTCGGGCTCGGGCTGGTCGGTCTGCTATCGGTTCAGCTACTACGGGCCGCGGGATGTCAGGTAATCGGGATCGATCGCGATTCCAGCCGGTTGGATCTGGCGCGTGGCATGGGAGCGATTCCGATTGACGGCCGGGCCGCCGACCCGGTGGCGGCCATCATGGCCGCCACCGGCGGGCGGGGTGCGGATGCCGTGCTGCTCACGCTGGCGGCGAGCGATGACGGCCCCATCCGTCAGGCGGCGGCGATGTGTCGGAAGCGCGGTCGGCTCGTGCTCGTCGGGGTCACGGGCCTCAACCTGAATCGAGACGAGTTCTTCCGGAAGGAGCTGCAGTTCTCGGTGTCGTGCAGCTACGGACCAGGTCGCTATGACCCCAAGTACGAGGACGAGGGGATCGACTATCCCTTGGGGTTCGTCCGATGGACTGCTCAGCGCAACTTCGAAGCAGTACTAGCGCTCGCCCGGGATGGCCGGATCGATCCCGCGGCGATGATCACCCATCGGTTTCTGTTCGAAGAGGCGGGGAAGGCGTACGACCTGCTGGCTGCGGGGGCGCCATCCTTGGGAGTTGTGCTCCAATATCCGGCTGGATCCGCCGAGGCGCAGGCGCCGACGATCCCGGTCGCGGCCTCTTCGAATGGGCGCCACGGCGCGGGCGGCCTCGGGATCATCGGTGCCGGCAACTTCACCCGTCGGACGCTGCTGCCGGCGCTTCGCAAAGCCGGAGTACCTGTCAGGGTTATCGGTTCGGGGCAAGGTGCGTCGGCAGCCGTTGCCGCGCGTCAGTTCGGGATCGCTGCCGCGGTGGGCGGCGCCGGCGCGGTGTTGGCCGACCCCGACGTCGGCACCGTCTTCATCACGACCCGCCATGACTCGCACGCGTCCCTGGTCCTCGCGGCCCTCGAGGCGGGCAAACACGTGTTCGTGGAGAAGCCGCTCGCGCTGTCCGAAGAGGACGTGGATCGCATCGAGGCGGCGGTTGAGCGTTCGGACCGCCTCCTGATGGTGGGGTTCAATCGCCGGTTTGCCCCGATGGCGGTCGAACTGCGGGCGGAACTCGCGGCGCGGAGCGGCCCGGCGTCGCTACTGATCCACGTCAACGCCGGGTCGATGCCCGCCGATCACTGGACCCGGGCGTCGATGATCGGGGGCGGGCGGATCGTCGGTGAAGCGTGCCATTTCATCGATCTCGCGCGGTTCTTGATCGGGGCCCCAATCGTCGACCTGGTGGTCACCGCGGCCCGGGAGCGCGACGGCGTTCGGATTGACGACATCGCCCATCTTGGGCTTCGCTTTGGGGACGGTTCGGTGGCCACGATTGCCTACCTGGCCAACGGATCGAAGGCGTTTCCGAAGGAACAGGTCACGGTGTCGGTCGACGGGCGGACCACAATTCTCGACAACTGGCGCCGGTTTCGCCGGTTCGGCGGCGGATCTGGCACGCTGTTTCCGAAGGCACAGGACAAGGGACATCAAAACGAGGTCCGCGCGTGGGACCAGGCGGCTGGCGCGGGGGGCCCGCCCCCGATTCCGTACCCGGAGCTTTTCGAAGTCTCCCGGTGGGCCATTCGTGCCGAAGCGATGGTTCGGGGGACGGATGCCGCGGCGGAACGATGATGCCAGGAGCCATGGCGCTCAAGCGCGGACTCGACCTGGTGGTCGGGGCGGCCGGCTTGGCCGTGGCCCTGCCGATCATTGCGCTCGGCTGGGTCCTGGTGGTGACGGAGGACGGGTTGCCAGGGTTCTTCATCCAGCGGCGCGTGGGTCGTGGGGACCGGGATTTTGGGATTCCGAAGCTGCGGACGCTACGGCGCCATTCGGGATCGGTCGGCGAGGTGGGCCAGGTGGGCCCAGAGCACGAGTTGGTGACCCGGGTGGGTCGATGGTTGCGGCGACTCAAGATCGACGAACTTCCCCAGTTCCTGACGGTGGTGCTCGGCGATATGAGTTTGGTGGGTCCGCGTCCCACCGTCCCCGAACAGGTGGCGGAGTACGACGACTTTGCCCGGCGCCGTCTGCTGATGCGCCCGAGGCTGACCGGCTGGGCCCAGGTCCACGGCAACGCCAGTCTGCCGTGGGCGGATCGGATCCGGCTGGACGTCTGGTACGTCGACCATTGGTCGCTTGGACTGGACCTGGTGGTCTTGGCACGGACGATCGACACCGTCCTGCTGGGGGAGCGACCAAACGCCGAGGTTTTGACAAAGGCAACGACGCATGAGATCCGCACTCGTCGGCGCGGTTGAGAGCACCGCGGTCGCTCTCGAGGCGATGGTAGGGGCAGGCGCCCCTCCCGTCTTCGTGGGTACGCTCCCGGTGGAACGGCGGGCTCGGCATTCCGATTTCGTCGACCTGCGTCCCACGGCGGCCGCGGCTGGGATTCCGGTGGTCGACATCGTCGACGTCAATGCCGAGACGACCCGTGCCCGGCTCCGAGATGCAGCCATCACCCATCTGTTCGTGATTGGCTGGTCCCAGATCCTCAAGGCTCCGCTGCTGGCCACGGCGAGCGTCGGTGCGATCGGGTACCATCCGGCCGCGTTGCCGGCGATGCGCGGCCGCGCCGTGATTCCGTGGACGATCTTGAGTGGGGCGGGGGAAACCGGCGGCAGCCTCTTCTGGCTCGACGAAGGCGTCGACAGCGGCGATCTCCTCGTGCAAGAGCGCTTTCCGGTGCCGCCCGAGGCGTCGGCACGGGTCCTCTACGATCTTCACTTGGAGGCCCTTCGGCGGATGCTCGACCGCATCCTCCCGGCCCTCCGAACCGGGGCGACACCGCGGGTGCCCCAGAATCGAGACGGGGTCAGCTATTGCGCC
Organism: uncultured Gemmatimonadota bacterium; assembly: GCA_902826755.1. Lineage (GTDB taxonomy): Bacteria > Gemmatimonadota > Gemmatimonadetes > Gemmatimonadales > GWC2-71-9 > SHZU01. The sequence continues at coordinate 331 of CADEGB010000242.1, read as the reverse complement.
AAGCGGACCGCGGCGGACGGGGTCATCGACTGGACCGGGACCGCCGCCTCGATCGTTCGGTTGATCCGCGCGGTCGGCGATCCGTATCCTGGCGCGTGGACCCTGGCCAGCGGTCGGCGGCTGACGGTCTGGGAGGCGACGATCACGGCCGGGGTGCCCAACTTCGCCGCTGCAGGCCAAGTCGTCGGCTTTGAAGGAGATGGCGTGGTTGTTATGGCGGGTGATGGCGGACTGGTCCGTGTCGGCGCGGTTTCGGTCGACGACGGGCCCCGCGTGGCACCGACCGAGGTGATCCGGATGCATGACCGGCTCGGAGTGTCGCCGGGGTTGC
>CADEGB010000241.1 GCA_902826755.1 uncultured Gemmatimonadota bacterium | reverse complement strand
CCTCGCTCGGTCATTTCGTCAGCCGCCTCGATCGTGCCGGCGCCAAGGGGCTGGTGCTCTTCAATCGCTTCTACCAGGCAGACATCGATCCGGAGCAATTGGAAGTCCGCTCGCGGCTGGAGCTGTCACAGTCGGCCGAGTTGCTTCCCAGGCTCACCTGGCTCGCGATCCTGTCCGGGCGGGTCACCGCGTCGCTGGCCGTTACCGGGGGCGTTCACACCTCGCTCGACGCCATCAAGGCCGTCATGGCGGGCGCCGACGTGGTCCAGATGGTCTCGGCGCTGCTTCGGAACGGTCCCGATTGGCTGACGCTGGTCCGGGAAGGGTTCCGCCACTGGCTTCTCGAACACGAATACGAGTCGATCGACCAGCTCCGGGGCAGCATGAACCTCCTCCGCTGTCCGGACCCCGCCGGTTTCGAGCGAGCCCAGTACCTCCAGATCTTGAATCGGGGGGCAGGGCGGGGCTGAGGGCCGGCCCCGATGGCGTGTCCGGGAGAGTCCGCCTCTCGGGTGTCGCTCCCGGGATAGATTTGCGTCCGGCGTGCTTTCCGAAGTGAGGCGACTCGATGTCCTTCCGGTTCCTGATGACAATGGCGGTGGTGGGGCTCGGTGGCGGGGGTACCCAGGCTGCCCTCGGGCAGACGTCGGACGATCCGCGGGTCAAGATCGCGGGAGACTGGCGTTACGACGCGCTCCGAAGCGAGGAGCTGGCCGACAAGATGCCAAACCGAGTTGGGGGACTGCCCGGCGGGATTGGCCCGAGGCCGGGTGGGATCGGGGGCGGTACCGGCGGTGGACGTGGCGGCCGTGGTGGGCGGGGGGCGGCGCCGGAGGACGGCAATGGGCCGATGGGCCCTGATCAAATCGGAGCGCTGTTCCGGGCGCCGTACCAACTCGCGATCGAGACGACCGATTCGACCGTGGTGATGCGAGTCGACCTCGGGGTGGCCCGCCCGCTCTATCTGAATGGCCGGACGACGGTCGACACGCTCGGTGACATGACCCCCCGCTCGAGTACCGCCAAATGGCACAAGAACCGACTCGAAGTGGAGCGGAAGGTGGCCAGGGGTGGCCGGATCCGGGAGACGTATTGGTTCGACGTCGAGAGCAGCTCGTTGGTCGTCGACGTCCGGCTCGAGGGCATGCCGCGAACGGTGGAACTGCGACGGATCTATTCCCGGGCCTTGCCCTGAGGTGGGATCGGGTACCGCTCCAATCGTTCGTTGTCGTCGGCGTCGGTGGTGACGAGATAGACCGCCGAGCGGCCAACGCCCGCGAGTCGCCGACCGGCCGGGAGTTCCCAACTCCGGATTGGCCGGCCGGTTCCGTCGAACAGATCCCAGACGGCCGGCTGGCCCGCCGGAACGGAGCGCTCGAGCCAAAGCACCCCGTCCGCGGCCAGGATTGGCGCCGCATCGGTAAACGGGGGCTTGGTCGCGGCGAATGACGAGTTGGCCGCCAGGGCGGCAATCGCCTCGTCGGTCATTTCGTCGGCCGGGACCGCGGTCAGCCCTCCGGGTGGGCGATCGCCGCTCCCTTTCCCTCCCACCCCTGAGACGGCCAGGAACTGGCGCGCGTAGCCCCTCCGATCCGCTGGCGTGACCGGAACGGGCGTCCAGGCGATCGCGGGGCCCACGACCCGCTTGCCGTCGATTCCAATCCACTCGATCCGGAACTCAGGGGCGCGTACGATCGCGATCCGACCAGCCGGGGTCGCTGCCCAGGCGTCGCCGACCCCGAAAATCGTTCCGGGAATACGGGGCCGGTCCCGCCTCGGGGGCGGTGGCGGTTCCGGGGCGGCCTTGAGTCTGGCCAGCGTTTCCCGGCCGGAGCCACCGGGGGTAAATCGAACGATTGGCAGCGAGTCGTTTGGCAGGCCCGCTCCGAACAGGACCCAACCGGGGATCAGCGCCAGGAACTCTCCCCTGGCGCCGACGACTCGAGGACTCAGCTCAGTCGGGAGCCCAGGCGTGGCGCGGGGCACGAGCCGATGAAACTTGAGATCCGGTCCAAGCAGCGAGAGTCGGTTGTTGCCGTCGTCGGCAAGGACCAGGGAATCGGTGGCGGTCGGGATCAGGCGCCCCGGGAACCGGTACTCTCCGGGACCGCCGCCGACCCGCCCGATCGGCGTCACCACCCTGGTCGCGAAGTCCGCCACCGCCACCAGCTCGTCACCGCGATCGACCACCACCAGCCGTCCGTCCCGGCGCTCGGCGACTGAGAAGATCCGAACGAAGTCGCGCGGAATGACGGCGTCAGCGGCGCCGAGCGGGCGGGGAGCGGGGAGGGGAACCGGCTGGGCGAGGAGCAGAATGGTCAGGAACACCCGGTCTCCGGTGGTGACGGGAAGGGCCTATCCGGCGGCGGGCCCGTTGGCCGGAGGTGTTGCCGTCGACGGCGGCGCCGTCGGGCCGAACCCCTTTCGCTCCATACGGCCCCAGCTCTTGGTTTTCTTCAGGACGTTGAAGGTCCCTCGAAGCCGCCACCAGGTCGTCATCTGCCGGTAGCCGAGGTTCTCCGCGATCGCGAGGCCGATCAATCGGTAGAGGTCGCTGCGTTTGGGATAGCGCCGGAAGCCGATCTCCTCGAGGGCCACGGCCGTGAACGAGAGCCCGATCCCGAGCCCGATGGCCACGCCGAGGAACGCCGTGGCAAAGATCGGTGAGACCCGGCCCAGCGCCAATGCCACGAAGAACGTGAAGTAGCCGAACACTTCGACCACCGGGGCAAGCATTTCCAGGAAGACGAAGTAGGGGTACGCCACCATCCCGACCCGCCCGTATCGGGGGTTGAACAACATGACCCGATGGCGCCAGAGCGTTTCGATCAGGCCGCGCTGCCACCGGTCCCGTTGCCGTCCGAGAACCTTGAGGGTGGTGGGGCATTCGGTCCACGCCACCGGGTCGGGCACGAATCCGATCGTGTAGGGGATCTTGCGCTCGCGACAATGGCGGTGGAGCCGCACCACCAGTTCCATGTCTTCGCCGACCGTGTCCGTGGCGTAGCCACCGACCTCGACCACGAGGTCGCGTCGGAAGACGCCAAAGGCGCCCGAGATGATCAGGGTGGCCTCCATCTCGTGCCAACCCATCCGGCCCGCCAGGAACGCCCGAAGGTACTCGAGGACCTGGAACCGTGGCACCAGCTCGTCCGGCAGCTTGACGTTCGACACCGTCCCCTCGTTGACGGTACAGCCGTTGACGATCCGGATGATGCCTCCGGCCGCCACGGTCCGGGCATCTTCGACGAACGGGCGGACGATCCGCGTCAACGCCTCCCGTTCGAGGAGGCTGTCGGCGTCCATCCCGCAGAACAGGGGCGTGCGGCAGTAGTTGAGGCCGGCGTTGAGGGTGTCCGCCTTGCCGCCGTTCTCCTTGTCGATCACCCACAGCTTGGGGTGGGAGCGGCTTCGATAGATCTCCCGGATTGGCTTGGTGCCGATCTGGCCGGTCGGGAGTCGGAACGTCGGGACCAGATCGAACGACTCGATCATCCGGTTCAGGGTCCCGTCCTTGGATCCGTCGTTGACGAAGAGGACCTCGAAGTCGCCGTATTTGAGGGTCAGCAGGGAGCGGGCCGACTCGACGCAGGTGGGTTCTTCGTTGAACGCCGGGGCCACCAAGGTGATCGGCGGCATCCCGGCGCTGCCGAGCAGGTCCTCGATGTCGAGCGAGCGGAGCCGACCGACGTACTTCCGGAGTGAGTAGAACGCGAACAACCCGGTGATGAAGTAGCCGATGTTGAGCACCACGAAATACGTCAACACCACGACATTGAAGACGTCGAGGAGCCGAAGGGTGGTCTGGTAGACCAGATCCCAGATCATGCGCTGCCCCCGGCCAGGATCTGACGGGCCAGCGGAGCTCGCGGGTGGTCGGAGGCGGCGATGGCGGCGAGCGCGGGATGGCGCGCCTCGTGGAGCGCCTCCGCGGCGCGGAGGGCCACCCACGGCGAGGGGTCGTCGAGTCCCCGCACCAGGCGTTCGCCGTCGGCGGCGGAGCCGATCCGGCCGAGGGCCGACATGGCCCGGGATCGAACGATCGGCTCCGCCGCTTCGGTATGGCGGCGGACCATCTCGACCTGATCGGCCCGACCGACGTGGCCGATCAGGGCGAGGGTCGCGATCAGGAGATCCCGATCAGTGGCCTCAGCGAGAACCAGCGCGGCGGCGTCGGCCGAGAGGTAGTCGTTGAGTTCCCGAAGGGCATCCGCGGCCACGCTCCGGACCCGGGGCTGGTATCGGGCGTCGACCAGCGCGGCCCGAAGGGCGGGGGCCACCGCCGGCCCGATGCTGGCCAGCATCGACGCGAGAAAGCTCGGGCGCCAGTGTTCGAACCGCTCCAGCCGGCGGAGGATCGGTTCGGCGAAGTCGGGGCTTTCCCGGCGGGCCAGCGACCGCGCCGCCACCATCGCCACCAGCGGCGACCGGTCGTCGAGCGAGGTGAGGACCTGGGCCGCGTAGCGGCGGCTCCCGAGGGTGGTGAGCGTCTGGATGGCCCGCGCCCTCCGCTCGGCCGATCGGGCCTTGAGTTGAGGCAGGATCCGGTCGAGATAGGGGGCGGCGAGTTCGTCGACCCGCTTTCGTTCGGCGCCGGTGAGTCGCCGGGCAAACCGGAGGAGGAAGTTGAGGAACCGGAGCGCGTCAGGCCGGTCGACGAGGGCCCAGATGGCTTCGGGGCGCTCGAGTTCGGTGATCACCTCGACCGCCTTGGCTTCCCAGCGTCGCTCCAGCAGGGCCCAGTGGGCAGCCTTGCGATCGTTCCGAATCCGGAGGACCAGGGCCGCCGCCGCCAGCGCAAACGCACCGGCGACGAACACGATGTTGCCGAGGATGAGCAGGCTGAGCCCGGGCGACTCGAGATAAAAGGCCCAGAGACGATCGGGAATCACTTGCGGGCCAGGAGCCGTTCCACGCGGGCAACCAGTTCGGTCGGCGAGAACGGCTTCCGGATGCAGTCGTCGGCTCCGGCCTCGAGCGCCCGGACCACCTCGCGTTCGCTGCCGATGTCCGACAGGACCAGGATGGGAATGGTCCGGTAATGATCCATGGCCCGGAGCCGCGACAGCAGCTCGATGCCATCGATGCCCGGCGTCATCGCGTCGAGGATCACCGCGGCCGGGGTGAGGCTGCGGGCGGCCTGAAGCGCCGCCGTCCCGCTGGTGAAGTGACGGACCTTGATCCCTTCCCGGCCGAGGCGGTGGCGGATGATCTGGGAGGTGAGTGGATCATGCTCGGCGAGGAGCACCTCCGGCTCGGCCGGCGGGCCAGCGGGCGCGGCCGGAGTGATTGGTGCCACGGGCGTGGCCACCGGCCCGATGGTGGGAGGCGCCACCTGTCGGGGGGCCAGCAGATCGCCGACGACCGCCGCGAGCTCGACCGGATCGACCGGCTTCCGGAGGAACCGGGACGCGCCTAACGCCTGACACTCGGACTCGGTCCAGGGAGCGTCGTCGTTGGTCACCACCATCACCGGAATCGGGGCGGTGATCGGATTTTTCCGGAGGGCTGCCAGGACTTCGCGGCCGTCGAGGTCGGGGAGCCCGATTTCGAGGATGACCAGGTCGACCCACTGGGTCCGAAAGATGGCCAGCATCTCGCCGGCGCGTTGGGCCACCATCACCTGACGGTTGACCTTCTCGAGGACGCGCTGATAGAGCCGGGCCAACACCGCGTCGTCATCGAGGATGACCACGGTCCGCTGCCGGCTGTTCGGGACGGCCACCGCGTTGAGCAAGGCGTACAGGAGACGATCGACCGCGGCCCCGAAGTCGGGCGGGGCAGCCACCCGGACGGCCTCCGCGGCGGCCTGGACCGCGGGAAACCCGAACCGGCCGCTCGACCCCTCGAGCGTGGCCGCGAGCCGCCGAATCGAGCTGGCCGAGGTGCCGTCGGCCGCCAGGGCCGTGCGGGCGGCCTCGAGCGCGTCGACGTACGTCGCCAACGTTTCGAGGTACCGTTCGGCTCCTTCGATCGCCATCGAACGCTCACCGGGGCGAACGGGTCGCCGCTCGGGTTGCGGCCGGCCGGTCAGGGATGGTGCCGAACGCGCCCCGCATGGCCTCGAAGAGCGGCTTGGTTTCCTGATGCCAGGTCGGTTCTTCCCAGGTCGGCCACTGATAGTGGAAGGCGTCGCCCGTGGCGCCTCCGCATCCGAGCAGGGTGCCGGCCCCGAGGCTCGTCGGGTCGTAACTCTGGACCACGATTCGGAACCCGTCGGTCGTCACCCCAGCCGGGCCGCCGCCCGAGTCCATCCCGCGGAGCACCAGCCGCGAGGACGGGTCGAGGACGTGGAGCATGCCCCACGGGAGTCTGATTTCGATCGTATTCGTGGCGGGGTCGCCGTACCAGTCGGCCAGGGAGTGGTCCGGCTGTCGCGCATGCCGAAGCCGGTTGCGGGGATAGGTGATGGCCGGATAGACCGTGCCGTCCCTGCCGACCCGGGCCCGGTTGGTCTCGACGATCAGCGTTTCCCAGAGCGGCTCGTCGTGGCTCTTCGACTCCCAGGGACGGTTGTAGACCTGCATGAACCTCGGCGGGTTGCTCCCGGGGAGTGGCACGGTCCGGTAGAGATTGTACGGCTGATCGATCAGAACCTGGCTCGAATCCGGGCCCGCGAGATCCACCGCGAACTCGAATCCGACCTCGCACCGTTGCCCGGTTCGGGGCAAGCGCCGGGCGCCGAGATCGGGTCGGTGGGTGTCGATGCCGATCAAGTACCGTCCGGCGCGCCAATCGATGGCGCCGACGTCGAGACGAAGGTAGACGTAGGCCTCGTCGGACCGGATCCGGACGTCCTCGATCCCGAGCGGTGCCGGCAGCCCGGCCGGGACGGACCGTGCCGGCCAGGTCCGGCCCCGCTCGCCCCAATCGGACCGCTGGCCGTCGATGACGATCGCCGAGTCCCGGTGGCCGGCGCGCATCGCGAGGACCCCGTAGTTCTGCTCGGCGTCGAGCGGGTTGAGCCAGAGCCGGTTCCGTTCGAGGGGCTGTTCGAAGTCGATGACGACCCAGTTCTTCTTGAACCACTCGTCGATGATGGCAAAGAGGACGGCGCCGGCGCCGCCCGCCGCGCGGATGTCGCGGGTCAACCGGG
>CADEGB010000240.1 GCA_902826755.1 uncultured Gemmatimonadota bacterium | reverse complement strand
TTGTGACCCGCTGGACGGCGGTCCGGCACCAGCCGTTCGAGTGCCCGGAGGTACCCGTGTCGCTCGAGCGGCTGGCTGTCACCGGCCGCCCGGCGGCCGAGTCAACCGCCGGGCCCGGGCTTGGCGCGGCGCTCGTCACGCTCCCGCTCGCCGCCCGCTTGACGCGGCAGCCGCGCAACCTCGTGGCCGGGGTGTTTCACGTCGGCTCGTTGATCGACCCCGACCCGACTGGCGCGTTCGCCGCCGTGACCCTGGCGGTGACAGCGGCCTGTCTGCTGACCGGTCGGCGGGATTTCGTACCCGACGTACTCGATGTGCTGGTTGCGAATGGGGCGCCCCCGGGCCTCGTCGCGGAGGTCCGCTTGGTGCCCGTTCCCCGCCGCGATCCGGTCGAAGGTCCCGATGAGACCCTTCGGCTTCCGACCCAGGTCGGGGTCGTCCTTCGGGCCCTCCGCTACCAGTGGGATCCCGCCGCTGTCGGCATGGGGTTTGGCGCCCAACCGGCGCCGGTTCGGCGGATCGGTCTGGCCCTGATGCGGCTCCGGCAAGGGGCCGGTCAGGCGGCGACTGCATGAAACTTGCACACGTCCGGTGGCTGGCTCGGCGGCGGATGACCCGAGCCTTCCCCCGGTCAATTCGAGGAGGCGGCGTGGCGCGGAGGAGTCTGGTGTGGCTGATGGCGGCACTGGTGGGCGGTTGCACCTCGGAAACCGTCGCGCCGGTGCCCGCCGTGCTCGGGGTGGCCATTCAACCTTCGCCGGCAGCGCGGAGCGGGGTTCCTTTCGAACGGCAGCCGGCCATTCAGGTCCGGGACGCCGCCGGGGCCGCCGTGGCGGCCCGGTCGGTTCTGGTCACCGCGACCGTCCAGACCGGCGCCGGTCGCCTGATCGGCACCAGTACCGCTCGAACCGATGACAACGGGCTTGCCACCTTCGTCGATTTGGGGCTGTCCGGCACGCTGGGCAGCAACGTGATCCAGTTTGCCGCTACCGGCCTCGCCTCGGCCACGGCCGAGCCCGTGACCCTCGGTGCCGGCGAGGCGACGACGCTCGAAAGCGCCGCCGGCAACGGCCAGGTGGCGCCGGCGGGGACCGCGCTCGCCGTCCGACCCGCGGTCCGGGCCAAGGATGCCGAGGGGAATCCGGTACCTGGCGTGGCAATCGCCTTCGAGGTGGTGGCCGGCGGAGGCGGTCTGGCCGCCGCAACCGCGACGACGGGGACCGACGGGGTGGCCACCTCGGGAGAGTGGACGCTGGGCCCGGTGGTCGGCCTCAATCGACTGCGAGCTTCGGCGGGGTCCTTCACCGTCGAGTTCGGCGCCACCGGGACGGTTGGGGCGGCCGCCAAACTGACCCTCGCCGAGGGCGGGGACCAGTCCGCCATCATCGGAGCGCTCCTGCCCGTGGCGCCGGCGGTGCTGTTGACCGACGCCTTCGACAACCCGGTCGCCGGGGCCCAGGTCACCTTTGGCACCGCGGATGGTGGCACCGTCACCGGGGGCACCGCCCAGACCGATGCCAGCGGCGTCGCGCGCCCCGGCAGCTGGACGCTGGGCCTTGGAGCCGGGGCCCAGGTCATCACCGCAACCCGGGCCGGCCTTCCGGCCGTTGCCATTACCGCGACGGCGTTGGCGTTCGAGGTGGGGGCCCTCGCCGTCGGCGGGGTCAGCACCTGCGCTTTGGCCGGGTCCACCGGCTATTGCTGGGGCGACAACGGCCTGGGTCAACTCGGCGACGGAACCCAACTCGATCGGTCCGTCCCGACGGCCGTTGGCGGCGGGGTCCAGTTCGCGTCGATCGTCGTCGGGGCCGGCCACGCCTGTGGGGTTGCCACTGACGGAACCGGCTACTGTTGGGGCGACAATTTCGCGGGGCAACTTGGCGATGGATCCACCGGTGCCTCGTTGGCCCCGAAGGCCATCGGTGGCGGCCACCAATGGGCCTCCCTCGTCGCGGGCGACTTTCACACCTGCGGGATCGATCTGGCGGGAGCCGCGTGGTGCTGGGGCGGCAACGGGAACGGCCGGCTCGGCGATGGAACGGTGCTGAGTCGGGTCCTGCCGGTGGCCGTGGCTGGCGGGGGCGTCTACACGGCCCTGGCTGCCGGGAACGCTCACACCTGCGGTATCCAGGATCCCGGTCGGCTGTTCTGCTGGGGCGCGGGGGCCAACGGCCGGCTCGGGATCGGCACCACCACCGAGCAGCGGGTCCCGGTCGAAGTCGTGATCGCCGGAGCCACTTTTGGCCAGGTTGCCACGGGCGGGGCCCACACCTGCGCCCGGACGGGCGCGGGCGCGCTGTTCTGCTGGGGAACCGGGGCCAACGGCGTCCTCGGCAACGGCGACGCCGTCCAGCGGACCCTGCCAACCCCGGTGGCGGGGACGGACACCTATTCGGCGGTTGCCGCGGGCTCGGCGCACAGCTGTGCCATTCGGACCGGGGGCGGGCTGTTCTGCTGGGGCTCGAACGGCTCCGGCCGTCTCGGCGATGGCACCCCGACCACCCGCCTGGTCCCGACGGCCGTTGCTACCGGGGTCGGATTCGCGAGCGTGGTGGCGGCCTTCGAACACACCTGCGCCCGGACTATCGCCGGCGCCGCGGTGTGTTGGGGAGGCGGAAGTCAGGGGCAGATCGGCGACGGCGGCTCCATCCTCCGCCCCCGACCGATCGGCGTCGCTCGACCCTGACCGACCCCGTCAGCCGGGCAGGCTGACGGTGCAGGTGGTTTCGAAACCGCCCCGGACGTTGTAGACGGTCCGAACCGACAGGGTTTTCGGCTCGAGCAGCCGGAACAGATCCTCGGCAATCCGCGCCGTGGCGTGCTCCTGAAAGATCCCGACATTTCGGAAGCTGGTGACGTAGTACTTGAGGCTCTTGAGCTCGACGCAACGGGCGGCGGGCACATAGCGAATCGTTAACCTCGCAAAGTCGGGCAGGCCGCTGTAGGGACAGACGGCGCTGAACTCGTTCGTTTCGGTCACGATGTCCTGGTCGGGGCCCTGGTAACCGAACGTCTCCAGAGCCTGCGCGTCGATCTGTTCCGGTCCCACGAACGGAATGGTGCGACCCTCGGCCGTTGCCATGGTGTCTCCTTTCAGACCCTCAATCTAGCGGAGTGAACCTCCCATGCTGCTGGCGCTCCTTACGCTCCTCGGCGCGGCGGTGGACACGGTGACGTTGGTGCCGGGGATGGTGATTACCCGTTCGGTGGTGATCCGCCCGTCGGTCTACCGGCTGCCCGCGCCGGTGGCGGACTCCCCGGTCGTTCGGATCCGGGGCGACGACATCGAGGTGGACTTTGCCGGTTCGATGCTCGTCGGCGCGCCATTCGATGCCGCGCCTGATCAGCGGCTCGGCATCGGGGTCCTGATCGAGGGCGGCCGCAACGTCGCGATCCGGCGCGCCGTCGTTCGGGGCTATCGGATCGGGATCCTGGCGCGGAACGTGATCGGCCTTCGGTTGACCGACAATGATCTCAGCCACAACTGGAAACCTCGGCTCTGGAGCGGCCGCGGTCACGAGAGTCTGGTCGACTGGCTGTCGTTCCATCAGAACGAGCAGGACGAATGGCTCCGGTTTGGCGCGGCGATTTATCTGGCGGACGTCACGGGGGGCGAGATCCGCGGCAACGTCGCGCGCCAAGGCATGAACGGGCTGCTGATGGTCCGAACGAGTCGAGTGCAGGTCTGGAACAACGATTTCTCGTACCTGTCCGGGCTTGGGCTCGGTCTCTATCGGGCCACCGACAATCGAATCATGCACAACCGGGTCGACTACTGCGTCCGGGGCTTCAGCGACGGCGCCTTCGACCGGGGCCAGGATTCGGCGGCGCTGCTTCTCTACGAGCAGAGTTCCCGGAACGTCGTGGCCTACAACTCGATGACGCATGGCGGGGACGGCCTCTTTCTCTGGGCCGGCCAGACCACCATGGATAGCGGAGCCGGTGGATCGAACGACAATCTCGTCTTCGGAAACGATTTCAGCTTTGCCGTCACCAACGGGATCGAGGCCACGTTCAGCCGGAACCGATTCGTCGGGAACCTGGTCGAGGGTGCCCGCTACGGGCTCTGGGGCGGCTACAGCCATGGTTCCGAGATCCGGGCCAACCGATTCATCGGGAATCCGGTCGGCGTCGCCATCGAGCATGGTCAGGACAACCGGATCGTCGGCAACGATTTCGAGGGCGACGGCCTGGCGATCCGCCTTTGGTGGAACGCGATCGAGCCGTCGGACTGGGGCTATCCGAAGCATCGAGATACCCGCAGTCGCGGATACGCCATCAGTGACAACCGGTTTCTCGGCTCGCGAGTGGCCCTCGCGATCGAGAGCACCCAGCGGACGGTCCTGCTACGCAACCAGTACTTCGGCGTCGACACCTTGTTCCGGACCAGTGGTGACACCGCCGGGTTCCGGCGCGACGCCCGGAGGTCCGGCGGTCGGGCCATGCCCCTCGCCGCGTGGCAGCCGCGCCGGCGGGATCCCGCCGCTCCCACGCCCTTGGTGGGGGCGATCGATCCACCCGCACCCCCCGGGGTCCGGCGGGGGCGGGGGACGATCCGGATCGACGAATGGGGCCCGTACGACTGGGCTGCCCCGCGCCTCTGGCCCTCGCGGCTCGCCGATTCGGCCGTCCTGCGCGGGCCCGTGGCCTATCAGGTGGTGGGGCCCGGGGGGGAATGGCGGCTCACCTCGGCCCGGGGGGCCACGCTCAGTAAGCCGGCCGGTCGGGTTGGGGACACGGTCGTCGTGACACCCGCGACGGGGCCGGTCGTCGATTACGATCTCGAGTTCGAGCACCAGGGCGAGGCCGTCACGGCTCCGGATGGGGCCGCTGGCAGGGCGGGGGACCCCTACCGGTTCCGACTCCGCCGATTTGCGGCACCTTTCGACTGGCGGGTCAACGTGTTCGCGTGGGACAGCGTGTCCGACCCCCGGAAACCGGGCGACGGATTCCGGGCGGCGCTGGCCACCGCGGCGGTCGCGGTTCGTCGCGACTCGGTACTCGATTGGGTCTGGTCGCGGAGCCGGCTACCCTCGGTGCCCGATCGTCAGTTCCTGGTGGTGGCTGAAGGCACCGTCGAGTTGCCGAAGAACGGCAACTACGAACTGATCGCGATCAGTGACGACGGGATCCGGGTCTGGGTCGATGACCGCCTCGTCATCGACCGGTGGACGCCGCATGAGTCCGCCCTCGATCGCGTCGACCTCAAGCCCGGAAAAAGGAAAGTCCGGGTCGAGTACTACCAGGTCGACGGCTGGGTCGAACTCCGGGTGGAGGCGCGCCGGAAAGACTTCTGACCGGCGCCGGCGGCTACGGACGCCGCTTGCCCTCCCAGCCGGCAATCCCTTCTTCGAGCCAGACGTGCTTGTTCGCGATGACGTCCTGGGCCAGTCGGTAGCCGCGATCGTCTTCGTTGCCGAAGATCTCCTCGAACCGGACGACAACCCGCCACGCCGTCTGGCGACAGAAGAGATCGGCCAGTTCGACCGGACCGCGGTTGTTCGGGTCCTTCCGAATCAGCAGCTGCGCCTTGGTGACCGCGGCGCTCATCGCGAACAGGTCGGCGCCGATCTCGACCATCCGGAACAGCACCGATTGCTTCTTTTCGAGCCGTGGCCCGAACCGGATCATGGCGTGGAACAGATTGCGCGCCAGGCGCCGGGAGGCCCGGTTGATGAACCGGAGGTGCTTGGCCAGCGGGCCGAACTCCGAGTACCGTGGCCACAGCGACCAGCCCAGGTACTGCTTCGGGTACCACCACGCGTAGAAGAGGCCCGCCTTGACCAGCGAGGCCACCTTCTCGCCGGCGGACGACCGGGGATCGATCAACTTGCCAGCCACCCGGAGGTGGGTGTCCACCGCCTCCCGCGCGATGAACAGCCGCATGATCTCCGACGAACCCTCGAAGATCAGGTTGATTCGGGAATCCCGGAGGGCCCGTTCGACCGGGTCGGGACGTTCCCCGCGGCTCCGCAGCGAGTCCGCCGTCTCGTAGCCTCGGCCGCCCTTGATCTGGACGGTGTCGTCCACGATCCGCCAGCCGGTCTCCGAGTTCCACATTTTCGCGATGGCCGCTTCCAGCCGGATGTCGGTCCTCGGGCGGTCGGCCAGCAGCGACGCGAGGTCGCTCACCGCTTCCATCGCGAAGGTGTCAGCCGCCATCCGGGCGAGCTTCTGGGCCACCGCGTCGTGCTTGCCAACGGGCTGTCCCCATTGGACCCGTTCCCCCGCCCACTTCCGCGAGATCTCGAGCATCCGCTTGGCCCCAGTCACGACCGACGCCGGGAGGGTCAGTCGACCGGTGTTGAGCGTGATCAGCGCGAGCTTGAGTCCCTTGCCCTCACCCCAGAGCACGTTCTCGACCGGCACCTTCACATTGGTGAAGCGCAGGAGGCCGTTCTCGAGGGCCTTGAGGCCCATGAAATGAAGCCGGCGAACCACCTCGACCCCTGGCCAGTCCGACTCCACGATGAACGCCGTGATGGCTTTCGGGCCGGTCCGCGCCATCACCACCATGACGTCGGCGACCGTGCCGTTGGTGCACCAGAGCTTCTCGCCATTGAGGATCCAATGGCTGCCGTCCGCGCTCAGCGTGGCGCTGGTCGACAGGCCGGCCGGATCGGATCCCGCGTTGGTCTCGGTCAGCGCAAACGCGGAGATCGCGCCTTTGGCAAGCCGTGGGAAGTACTTCTGCTTCTGAGCCGGGGTTCCAAAGAGCTTGAGGGGTACTGGCACGCCGATCGACTGGCTGGCGGAGAGGAGCGCGGTGACGTTGCCGCAGATGCTCGACACCATGGCCACCGCCCGGGTGTACATCAACTGGCTCAGTCCCTTGCCGCCGAACTCCTCCGGGATTTTGATCCCGAAGGCGCCGAGCTTCCGAAGGCCTTCAACGACCTCGGGCGGGACCTTGCCGTCCCGGTCGATGGCGTCGGCGTCCACTTCCTCGAGCAGGAACTTCTCGAGCGCGTCGAGGAACGGCTGGGCGCGGGCCACGTCTTCCGGCTTGGGCTCGGGGTAGGGATGAATCAGATCGAGCCGGAGATTGCCCTCGAACAGTTCCTTGACGAAGCTGGCGTTCCACTCGGTTTCCCGGGCG
>CADEGB010000239.1 GCA_902826755.1 uncultured Gemmatimonadota bacterium | reverse complement strand
CATGGTCCTGTTGGCCCGCCGGTCGGTGGCCCGGTCAGAGGAGTTCCTGGTGGCCGATCGGGCCTTGGGTCTGGGCCCGCTGATCGCCACGCTGGTCATGACCGAGTTCAATACCTCGACGCTGCTGGCCTTTTCGGCGGCCGGGTATCGGGCGGGGCCCATGGCGCTGGCCATGCCGCTCGTGTTCCTGGTCGGTTTGGGTTTCTACACGGTCACGGTGGCGCGGGCGTGGAAGCGGTTCAATCGGTTGTCGGTGGCCGAGCTGTTCGCGGTTCGGTACTCGGCCGGGTTGGGTCGGTTTGCGTCGGTGCTACTCCTCCTGGCGATGACCGGCTTCAGCGCCACCTATCTCAAGTCCTTCACGCTTCTCCTCGGCCCGTGGACCGGGGCGCTCAACCCCTGGCTGGTGAGTGGTGGTCTGGCCGCGGTGACCCTCCTGGTGGTTTGGCGTGGGGGCCTGGCGTCGGTGGTCCGCACCGACGTTGCCGGATTCGTGCTCACGATCGGCTTGGTGGGCGGATTGTTGCTGGTGTCGCGCGGGTACTCGCCGGCCGGCGCGTTTCCGGCCGATCAGCTCACCGTCGACCCCGTCGGGCAGTGGCGAAGCCCGGTGCTGCCGTTTCGGTTCGTGACGACGTTGATCGTCCTCACCTGCTTTACGTACATCGCGGCGCCGTGGTACGGTCAGAAGATCTTTGCGGCGCGGAACGAGCGGACGGCGGTGCTAGGGGTTGGTGTCGCCGCGGTTCTGGTCTTTGCGCTGTATGGTGCCACGGTGGTGGCGGCGGCGCGGTTTGCGGCGGCCGGTGGTGGACTGGCCGACCCCCAGATGGTGGTGCCCGCGATGATCTCGGCGTGGTTCCCGGGGGGGCTTCGAGGTCTGGCCTTCGGCGTCCTGTTCGTGGCGAGCCTGACGACGCTGTCGGGCGTCTGGAGCGCGATGACCGCCATGGTGGTGGCGGATTTTGGGTGGCGCCGGGTGTCGTCGCTCGGGGCACAGCGGCTCGTGACTGGCGGGTTTGCCGTCCTGTCCTGGCTCGGTGGCAACCTGCTGGTTGACGACATTCTCGATCGGTTGATCCTGGCCAACATTCCGGTTGCTGCGCTGGCCTTTGCGCTCCTCGCGGGGTTCCATTGGCCACGGGCCACCGTCCGGGGGGCGTGGGCCAGCGTGGCGGTCGGGGTGGTCTGGGGGGTGGGCTGCTACCTGGTGGTGGGTGAGGAGGGTGGCTACACCTGGCCGTGGGCAATGTACGGGATTCCGCTGATCTTCCTGACGGGCATCGTGGTGTCGCTGGTGGACCGGCGGCCCGCTCGTTAGGGGTAAGTCCGCCGGATGCCGCTAGAGGTCGGCGTCGTGGCTTCCCGTGAGGCCCTTCCCCTCGAGGCATTCGCGAAGCCCGTTCCGGGCCCGGAACAGCAACACGCCGAGATTGTTGGGGGTGACCTCGAGCACGGCGCAGACCTCGTCGGTCGGCATTTCCTCCACGTCGCGGAGCAGAAACGCCAGCCGTCTCCGATCGGGAAGATCTTCGAGGCACTCCGCCAGCCAGGCCCGGACCCGTTCGCGGTCGGCGCCGGCATCCGGCCCGCGGGGCGGCCGGGCCCAGCGGCCGTCGGCCGTGAATCGCGACTCTACGACCTGATCGATGTCCTCCTCGGCGCCGGCTCGGCGAGTGCCCTCGAAGCCGCGAGAGATTTTCTTGATGAGAATCCCGAACAGCCAGGTCCGGACCCGTGCCCGACCGTCGAATTCCTCGGCCCGGCGGACGAAGGTGAGCATCGTCTCCTGCACCGCGTCTTCGGCGCGGTCGGCCGGGAGTCCGGAGCGGAGCGCGGCGCGAAGGAGAACCGGGAGGTGCTGCCGGACGACCGACTGCAGCACTTCCGGGTCTCGGGCGCGGATCCCGTCGGTGACGGTCGGATCTTCGATGGTCGGGTTCGGAGGCACCGGAGAAGTCTAACCAGGGTTGGTCAGCGGGCCTGGCTGACCAGGGACTTGATCGCCGAGTAGACCTCTCGCGCCAACGGCACGGCGTCGAACCGGAGCCAGTGGATCACGTCGGGCAGTACCGTAAAGAAGCCGTGGATCGCGAACAGAGCCATTCCCACGAACATCAGCGTCACCGTCATGATCATGACGCCGCCGGCCAACATGGCGGCCACCCCCACCACCGACAGCGCCGCCACGACCAGCGTCAGGACCGCCCCCAGGAGCTGGAGAAGCGGATTCCGACGCCGCGGGACACCCACGCCAGCGCCCTCCTCGCGGCGGAGCCGGGCGCCCTGCGCCACCAGGCGCCCCATCCGGCGTGCCAACCCCGGATGCCAACCACCCGCCGGCGCCCCGCTGGTGTTAGGCCAGTGGAGGAAGAGCAGGCCCGTGGAGTCGGCCGAGGCGAAGTGGGAGTCCTCGCGCTGCAGGCGCTGGAGGGCGTGGGCCAGGCCATCGGGATTTCGGGTCAACTTGACCGCGGTGGCGTCGGCCAGGTAGCGGCGGGCCCGCCACATGGCGCTGAGGATCGGGCCGAAGAAGAGCGACTGGGAAACGAGGATGAGAAAACTCGTCGACGCGGCGGCCATCTGAAATGGGAGCTTGACGAAGCTGAAGCATCCCTGACGCTGGTTGGGGTCCTCGATCTGCTGCTCGCGGGACAACAGATCGGCCACCTGTTGGGTGGCGCGGTCGTCGCGGATGACGAGCCCGCGGACGGCACCCCAGAGGGCCCGGCGGGCGCTTCGAGCCGAGCCCGCGGCCAGGATGGCGGTCAGGAGGCCGAACGTCTGGGCCACGGAAAGGAGCAGCATCGCGATCCGGAGATCGCCGTTGCAGATCGATCCGATCAGGTGGCCGAGGACGCCCTGGGTCTCGTTGCGGTCGAGGGTGTCGAGCAGGCCACGGGTGACGACGATGGTGGCGTCGTCCGGGGTGGAGCCGACCACGGCGGCGTTCGGTTCCTTGTGGTCGAGGATCTTGACCGCCGGCGGCTTGATGCCCGCGGCGATGGCCATCTCGTGGATGATGTTGCCGAGCTGGCGCTCCTCCAGATCGTGCGGTCGGGGGTCCCGGGCCCCGATCGACAGCAGCACGCCGCCGGCCCCGGCGTGCCAGAAGAGGGCCCGGACCCAGATCCAGAGCAGGACCATGAACGCCATGCCCGGAAGCACCAGCACCAGTCCCAGGCGGCCGAGCAACAGCCAGTCGAGTTGGGACCAGTCACCCTGATTGAGACCGCGGTCGATCGGGTCGAGGGCGACGGGCAGGAGCCGCCCGGCGTCGGTAATCGCGTCCCAGAACGCCCTGGGGATCGGAGTGGCGAAGTTGATCAGGTGAGCCACGGTCAGCACCACCAGGAACAGCACCGGGGTGACGATGACGCTGACCGGGATGCCCGAGAGCGCCACCGCCAGGAATCCGAAGAACGCGAACCGGAGGGTCCGTCGACGGTGGCGGGCCTGCTCTTCGAAGAAGGTGGTGCGCGGGGCGGTCAGACGAAGTCGCGGCGGTCGAGGTTCGGGAACACGATCTGGCAGGTGCCGGGCTCGAGCCCCTCGATCCGGACTTTGCCGTTGAGATCGAGGGTTCCCTCGATCGGCGTCTTCCCGGGGGGCGTGACGATGAACCGGGCGAACGGTACCGGAGTCTTGTTGGAGTCGACCAGTTCGATCCCGAGGTAGGTGTCGGTCCTGGTCGGGTCGACGACAATGACGGATTTTGGAGGTGGTCCCTCACCGCGCTGGGTCGGAGTGGGTCCACTGGCCACGGGGCCAAATTCGCATTCGGCACACCCGCCCAGGGCAACGACCTGTTCCGGTCGGAGTTTCATCAACACGGCTCCTGGCTCAGCGGTGAACGACGATCGTTTGCGTTCGCTGGGCGGGGAATTCCTGACTGAGCGACCCCGGGGCGATGACCGTGACGCCGTAGCTTGCCTGGTCGGTAATCCCGAACGCCCGGATCGGCCCGAAGAACTCGGTGACTTCGGCGGCGGTGCAGGTGGCCAGGTACTCGGGAAGGACCCGGGGGTCGTAGAACCGGAAGTACCACGACTCGCCGTTGGGCGCCTCGACGGTCAGAAATCGACGAAAATGGAGCCGGAGCGCCTCCAGGGGCTGGTCGGCCAAGGCAAAGATGCCCCAGGGCGTGGGCCAGAGATCGCCGGCGATCCATTCGAGCAGGTCGGGGTCGACCCGGAACAGATAGGGCGCGATCGAGAACAACTCCTCCTCGGCTCGACCGCGATAGAGCGAGACCGCGGTGTCCTCACCGAGCGCGGCGGCCCGGGCCGGCACCGCCGGTGTATCGGTTGCGTCAAGGACGGCAAACAGGCGCCCCCGAACCGCCCATTCCCGGATCTGGAGAACGCCGGCCTGCCGATTCCGAACGACGGTCATGGTAACGTCAATATGGGGGTCGCCCCGGGCGGCTGCCAGCCTTGGCGACGGTTCGAAGGTCTGGACACCGGTCCCCTCCCAGCGGAGATTAGGGTGGCGATCCTCCCGCGGCCGCCCCGGTCTCGACGACGCCTCTCAGGCCCAACGCACGGAATGTCGAAGCCCGCCGCTCGTCTCACCGATATGCACGTCTGTCCAATGCAGACGCCCGCGGTCGTGCCGATTCCGCACGTCGGGGGTCCGATTGTCGGTCCCGGCGATCCGCGGGTCCTGATCGGTGGTCTGCCGGCTGCCCGAGTTGGAGACTTCTGCGTTTGCGTCGGGCCACCGGCGCCGATCGTGCTGGGTTCGTTTACCGTGTTGATCGGCGGGAAACCAGCGGCCCGGGTCGGGGACATGACGGGACACGGCGGGGCCATCATGCCACCCGGCTGTCCCACCGTACTGATCGGGGATGCCGGCGGAGGGGCGGGGAGTCCATCGGCGTTTACGATGGGCGCGGCGCGGGCCAAGGGGGCGGCGTTCACCCGAACCCAATGTGACTCGAAGGGCACGCTCGAGGCTCTCGAACAATCGCCGCTGCTGTTTACCGGCGACGCCACCAAGAAGAGCTGGGTCGAGATCGAGTTGGTCGACCAGAAGGGCCACCCGGTCGGCCACGAACGTTTCCGGGTCAAGGCGCCGGGGCTCGACCGGCCGATCGAGGGGTTCCTCGACGACAAGGGCTTCGCGCGCATCGGGGGGATCGATCCCGGAACCTGCGTGATCAGCTTCCCCAATCTCGACGCGGCCAGTTGGAACCCCGAAAAGGGTCCGCCCGGGCGGCCGGTCCGGCCGATTCCTCCCGGTCCCGACACCAAGCCGTCGGTGGACTCGACCACGGTGGTACTCCGCGCGCGGTCGGCCGCACCGCTCCCTTCGGTCGATCTCGACACCGTCGGGTTCCGAGTGTTGGAGCGCCCGTCGATCGATCTGACCGGGGTCCAGTTCGTGGTCCGAGTGCCGGGCGCGCCTCCTGCCATCGACGCCGGATCGGTGTCGCTGGTGCGGCGGGCGGCGCCGTCGATCGATGCCGAGTCGATCACGCTGGCGCGCCGAGGTGCCCCGTCCATCGACCTGGGAAGCGTCGTTTTTCGAATCCGATAGCGGGAGTCAGTCGACACCGAGCACACGGGGGAGGAGATCCGGCATGGCGAGCGTCACCATCGACATCGGCGACACGGTCGAGGTCAGCTTCAAGCTGAAATTCAAGAAGGCCGAGGTCCAGCGACGGCCCGATCGGGACTCGTTCCAGAAGATCATCGTCGAAGGATCGACGACCGGAAACAAGCTCATCGCCGCGTTCGACCGCGATGTGACGACGGATGATCAGACCATCACCGGCGAAATCGCGTTCATCCCGGCCAACTTCTCACCGGATTTCTTCAAGCCGGGCGATACCTGGACCATCATTGCCGGCTACGCGGGGGCCGACCTCATTTCCGCTCCCGATCGCAAGTTCACCCTCGGCACGGTGGTGCTTCGTCAGAAGGCTACCAGCTGATGACGCGTTCCACCTCGGATGCTGGCCCCCCGGCCGAGGCGAACCGTGTCTGATGACAAGGTGACGCCGGCCGACCATGTGGCCCGCCTCGGCGACCATCTGGGTCGGGTGGCGGCCACTTTCGGATTCCGCTCCTACGGGCCGCTTTGGAACCATCCGGATAATGAGAAGCTCCGTGCCCGCCGCGCCAATCCGCACATCCTGGCGGAGGGCGACTCGATTCACGTGCCCGAGCTGATCGACCAGGAGGTCGATCGTCCCACCGAGCAGCGTCACCGGTTTCGGGTCGAGCTCCATCCCCTCGAGGTTCGGCTGACTCTCAGGAAATGGACCGGAAAGGCCCGAACCGATGAGGTCAAAGAGGTCCTGCTCGACGGACGCCCCGCTCCGTTCACGCTGCTCCGCGCCGGAGCCATCGCCGTGCCGGTGGGTGAACTCACCGATCGGGTGACGATCAAGACGGCCGGGGGCGAGTTCACCGGGCGGGTCGGGTTCCTCCAGCCGGTCGATACCGAGGCGGGACAACGAGGACGGCTGACCAACCTGGGGTACCAAGCCGGCGATTCGAACGATCCCAAGCAGATCGACTTCCGGTCCGCGGTCGAGGAGTTCCAGTGCGATGCGGGCCTGGTGGTCGACGGCGTCGTCGGGCCGGTCACTCGCGCCAAGCTGGTCGCGGCGCACGGGAGCTGAGCGACGATGGCCGCTGACTTCTTCGCGCTCGCCCCGAGCGACCAGACCGCCGAGCGGAACACCCTTCGGGATCCGCTCCGGTCGATCGCGATTTGGGAGCTCGAGGATCATCACTTTGCGTTCGACTCCTCGATCCTGCTTCCGTCGATGACGGAAGACCTGGCCGAGTTGATCGCGCTCCTGAGGGCCAACCCGGGGTCGCCGATCGCGATCTTCGGGCATGCCGACCCGGTGGGAGCGGAGGGCTACAACAAGCTGTTGAGTGGCCGCCGAGCCACGGCGCTGTTCGCGCTGCTGACCCGCCGGGTGGCCCTGTGGGAGCGGCTCCACGCCAATCCGATCGGTGGCGACGATTGGCGCAAGGACGACCAGGCGGGACGCATCATCCGCCAGCACCTCGGGGTCACGACCCCGGCGCCTGCCCCCACGTTGTTCGCCCGCTACATGGATTCGCTCGCGGTCGACGAGACCGGCCAACCGTTCGTCCTCGCGCCCGCCGCCTTCCTCGGCAAG
>CADEGB010000238.1 GCA_902826755.1 uncultured Gemmatimonadota bacterium | reverse complement strand
TCTGCATCAGGGTCAGGAACTCGAAGAGTTCGTCGAGCGTGCCGTAGCCCCCGGGGAACGCGATCAGCGCGCGGGAGTACTTGGCCAGCATCATCTTCCGGACGAAGAAGAACCGGAAGAACATTTTCCGGCGGACCCACTGGTTGGTGTCCTGCTCATGGGGCAGTTCGATGTTGCAGCCGATCGACAGGCCATCGCCGAGGACGGCGCCCTTGTTGGCCGCCTCCATGATGCCGGGGCCGCCCCCAGTGATGATCGGGAAGCCGGCCCGGGCCAGCAGTCGGGCGGTTTCGGTGGCGGCGTCGTAGTAGGGATCGGAGGCCGGGGTCCGCGCCGATCCGATGACGGTGACGGCATCCTGGACGTCGCCGAGGCGCTCGAAACCCTCCACGAACTCGCCCATGATCCGGAGGACGCGCCACGGGTCGGTCTTCCGGAACGCGTCGGGTCGGTCGCCCCCGTTGCCGGTGGCGAGGAGCAATTCGTCTGCCGTCCGCCCCGAGGGCGGATCGCTGTGTTCCGGGGGATTGGTCGGCACGGTAACTCGGGTGAATGCGGCGGCAATATAGTCGGATCGGACCATCCGGTGCCCGGGCTATATTCCCGACATGACGCCGCCGTCGGACGACGCTCCTTCCCGCGGCTGGGGCGGACTGGCCCTGGCGCTCGCCGCCCGGGCGGTCGTCAATCCCCGGCTGGCCCTCGACCTGCTCAAGACCGCCTGGGCCTTTCGCCGGCGCCGGTGGTGGGCTCGGGCCCCGTTCCTGCCCGTCCCCGACCCGACCTACCTCCGGTGGCGGATGTACACCGCCTACGGGCAGGAAGCCGCGGTCCCGCCGGTGGACGACATCGTCCGGTTTGCCCGCTGGCGCCGGGAGACCATGCGCCTGTGACCCCACCCCGGATCCTCATCGTCGGCGGCGGCTTTGCGGGGCTCTACCTCGCCAAGAACCTTGCCCGCCGGGATGCGCGCGTGGTCCTGATCGACCGGAACAACCACCATCTGTTCCAGCCGCTCCTTTATCAGGTCGCCACCGCCGCGCTGTCCTCGCGCGACATCGCCCAGCCGATCCGGTCGATTCTCCGCGATGCGCCCAACGTCGAGGTGCTCCTCGGTGAAGCCACCGGCGCCGACGTGGCGGCCCGGCAGTTGGCCCTGAGCGACGGGACCCGGCTCGACTACGACTATCTGGTGGTTGCCACCGGGGCCCGCCACTCCTATTTCGGCAAGCCGGAATGGGAAGGCCTGGCGCCCGGTCTCAAGACGCTCGAGGACGCGATGGAGATCCGCCGTCGAGTCCTCCTGGCCTTCGAGCGGGCCGAGCGCGAGACGGACCCGGTGGCCCGCCAGCGCCATCTGACCTTCGTGGTCGTGGGCGGCGGACCCACCGGGGTCGAAGTGGCGGGTGCCCTGGCCGAGATCAGGAAGTTTGCCCTCCGACGGGATTTCCGCCGAATCGACCCGCGCGACGCCACCGTGCTCCTGCTCGAGGGCGGACCCCGGATCCTGCCGTCATACCCGCCGGACCTCAGTCAACGCGCCAAGGAAACCCTCCGGTCCCTTGGGGTCGACGTCCGGACCCAGACCCTCGTCACCGCCATCGAACCCGGGTTCGTCACCGCCGCCGATTGGCGGATCCCATCCAACACGGTCGTCTGGGCCGCCGGCAATCAGGCCAGCCCGTTGATCGCCTCGCTCGGCGTGGCGCTCGACGGTCAGGGCCGCGCCCTGGTCGAGGCCGACTGTTCCGTGGCCGGGCACCCCGAGATCTTCGTCCTCGGCGACGCCGCCGCCTTCACGCATCAGCCCGGGATGCCCGTCGTCCCCGCGATCTGCCCGGCCGCCATTCAGATGGGCCAACACGCAGCGCGGGCCATCGTCAGCGATCTCGAAGGCCGCCCCCGCCCGTCGTTCCGATATCGCGACAAGGGTCAGCTGGCCGTCATCGGCCGAGGCCACGCCGTCGCCGACATCGGCCGGTTCGAAACGGCCGGCTTCGTGGCCTGGCTCCTCTGGATTTTCGTCCACATCTTCTTCCTGATCGGCTTCCGGAACCGGGTTCTGGTCGTGATCGAGTGGGCCTGGTCCTACTTCACGCTCCAACGCGGCGCTCGGCTGATCACCGGCGTCTGGCGGCTCGACGGCGATCGGCCGACGTGACGGTTGCCGATGCCCTGCGGGACCGGGCCCGCGCGCTCGGCTTCCTCGCCTGCGGCGTCACCGATCTCGAACCCAACCGCCACGGCGCCGCGCTCGATCGCTGGCTGGCCAACGGCTACGGCGGCACGATGCGGTACCTCCATCGTCAGGCCGCCAAGCGAAAACGGCCCGCCGGCATCGTACCAGGGGCCATCCGGGCCGTCGTCGTCCTCGAGAACTACTACGAGCCGGCGCCCCCGGCCCCCGCTGGCCCCGTCGTCCGGATCGCCCGCTATGCCCGGGGCCGCGACTATCACCTCGAACTGATCGATCGCCTCGAGGAACTTGCCGCCTTCCTCCGGGCCCGGGGCGCCACGATCACCCGCTGCTACGCCGATGGTGGGCCCGTGCCGGAGCGGGAACTCGCCAGCCGGGCCGGCCTCGGATGGATCGGCAAGAACGCGATGTTGATCCGGCCGCAATCCGGCTCATTCGTGCTGATCGGATCGATCCTGACCGACCTGGCCCTCCCCGTCGACCAGCCGCTCGAGACCGATCACTGTGGCACCTGCACCCGCTGCCTCGACGCCTGCCCCACCGGGGCCATCGTCGAACCCCGGGTCGTCGACGCCACCCGGTGCATTTCGTACCTGACGATCGAACTCAAGTCCGCCGTGCCCGATGCGCTGGTGCCCCGCCTCGACGGGTGGGCGTTCGGATGCGATGTGTGCAACGACGTCTGCCCGTGGAATGAGCGCTTTGCCGAGCCGACGGGTCGCGCCGCGTATCACGACCGGGCCGCGATCCGGACTGACGATCCTTCGTTCTTCGACCGGATGACCGAGGCCGAGTTCGAGGCCCGGTTCGGCGATACCCCACTCGAGCGCCCGGGACTGGCCCGGATGCGCCGCAACGTTGCCAACGCCTTTCGCTCCCTCGGCCAATGATCAAACAGATGCACTCGATCGCGGTCTTCGTCACCGACATCGACCGCGCCATCACGTTCTATCGCGACACCCTGGGCCTCCCCGTCAACAAGCAGGGGTCGTTCGGCGCCGAGTTCCTCGAAACCCCGCCTCACCTTGGGGTTCATCCGGCTAACCACCCCGACGCGCGAGCCCTCGTGGGTCGCCACACCGGGATCACGTTTTACGTGCCGGGGCTGCTCCACTTCTGCGGGGAACTCCACGGCAAGGGCGTGAAGTTCCTGACCGAGCCGACCCAGATGTCATGGGGGGTCATGGCGATGATCGCCGATCCGGAGGGGAACGTCTACGCGTTGTGGGAGGACCAACTGCCGGAGGACGCGGCCCCGGCCTGATTCGGTCAGCCCCCCTCGAGGCGGCTTGGCGCCGAGTTCACCAGCGCCAAGAGTCCGACCATGATGCCGGGAGCGGCGGCCGCCGTTTGCCCGGAGAGGAAGTAGGCGACGGCGCCGAAGTCGACGCCTGCCGCGGCCAGCGCCCACATCACCAGGGCCCGTTGGGCCCGCCGGTCGGCGGCCCACCACGCCTCGACGGCCTCGGCTTTTCGCCCCGGTCCGAATCGGGTTCGGAGGACCAGGCTTCCAGCCGCCAAGGCAACTCCCGCCGCGCCAAGCAGCATCGACACCATCGGCCCCACCTCGACGCCCAGCCCGCCAATTCGGATCCCCACCAGCACCAGCGCCATCATCCCCGTTCCTGCCGAGAGGAGGAGGTGGAAGATTCGAAGCGACTTGGCGTCGATGGCTGACGGCGGAGCGGTCATGGCGAACCTCGGCGGGACTCGAGTCGCATGGTGAACTGGCCGGTCAATTTGGGCTCTCGGCGGGTTGCCTGCCAGCGGCCGGTTACGACCCCATGCTGCCAGACGCCGAACAACTCCACCAGGCCCTGGTTACCGGAGGGATCCAGGATCACCCGGACCGAGTCGTCGGAGCGGGTCCGGGCCAGGAGCGGCGCGGCGTCGGGTCCGAGCCGGGCGGTTGAGAAGGGAATCCGATAGCTCCCCCGGAAGGTCGGCGGGTCAACGCCGGCCACGGCCACGACTACCAGGCTGCCCGTGAGCGCGGCGACGGGTGAGGTATCCGGCCGGGAGTCAGTTTCGAGGGTGATGGTCCAGCGGCCGGCCAGCGAGCGGCGCGGTTGAGCTTCCGTGGGCCCGGCGGCCAGCCAGGCCAAAGCGAAGACCGCAGTCCAGCGGCGTCTCACTCGTTGGGGCGGGCGTCTCCGCCGAGCGCATCGGCGTCGAGCGAGTCGGTCGGGATGACCACGCCCTCGGCGCCGAGGGTCCGAAACAGGCTCCACTGCGCCTGGCGGGCCGCGTACACCCGGCTCCCGTTGTACATCAGCGAGATCAGGAGGACCCCGTCCGAACGGCCGAGGTATCCCACCAGGGTGGCGACGTTTCCGAGCGTGCCGGTCTTGGCCCGGACCACGCCGCGCTGCGGCAACCCGGTGCTGAGGCGCGCCAAGGTTCCCGAGCCGTTCGGCGGCAGCAACATCGGGAAGTTCCGTCCCCCGGGCGCGAGCGGGAACCGGGCCAGGTACGACACGAAGGTGTGCGGCGAAACCCGGTTCAGGTCGGAAAGGCCGCTGCCGTCGACGAGGCGGAGGCCGGCGTAGTCGCCGGTGATCTGCTGGACGTGGGCGGTGAGCCGGTCGGCCGCGGTGGCGTCGGCCCCGCCGGCCCATTGGAGCATCAGTTCGGCGCCGAGGTTGAGGCTCCGCCGATTGACCTCGCTCGCGATCGAGTCGAACACCGGCGAATGGACCTCGGCCAGCACGGCCGGTTTGGTGACGGAGGTGCCGATCCCCGGGCTCTGCAGCCATTCGATCCCGGCCGTCTCGAGGGCCTGGGCCCAGACCGCCTCGAGCACCGGGCGGGGATCGGTCACCGCCCGGGAGACGCCGCGGGGTCGGGCCGAAACGCCTAACGTTCCGGCGATGACATACTGGCCGTCGGGCCGGGTTTCGATCCGGAGTCGGGAGCGGCGGCCCTTGACCGTCTTGGCCGAGACGACGAGCAGCCGGGCGGCGCCGTCAGGCGCGGCGCCGATCAACTGGACGGGCCGGCCGATCCGCGCGCCGGGCGCCACCGTGGCCGAAATCAGGTTGTCGTGGATGGTGAGGTTCCCCACCGGCGGCGCAAACAGGCGCCCCCTGTGGCGGGCGGACCAGGTGGTCGGAAAGCTCGCGTCGGCCGTACCCTCGGCGCTGGTGACCGCGAGCGGGCCGGTCAGCCGACGGACACCGCGCCGGTGGAGCTGAAGCGCCAGGTCGACCAAGCTGGTGACCCCGTTCCCGCGATGCTCCAGGCTCGGGTCGCCGTTGATCTCGAGGGCCCAGCTGCCGTTCCAGGTGCCGGAACTCGCGTCGAGCTCGCCGCGACCGACCACCCGGGTGGTCTTCCGGGCATCACCCCCGACCACGCTCCGGGCAAAACCGGTGGTCAGCAACTTGACCGTCGAGGCCGGAATCAGCGGGCGGGTGGGCTGGATACCCCAGACCAGACGGCCCTGCTGGTCGGCCACCGCAATGCCCCAGGTTCCCGGGGCGCGTCGGGTGGCCTGTTTGAACCACGTTTCGAGTTGGGATTGGAGGGTCTGGGCGGAATCCGGGCGGCTCTGGGCCGAGGCGGTTGCCCCAGCCCAGACCGTGGAGAAAAGGGCCACCAGATGCGTGATGCCTGCTCGCATGTCCGCCCCGCTGGTCCCTGGCGACGTGAGCCCCCGGGACCTAAAGCTTGCCGCTATCGCAGCATCGCCTTCGCGATGGTCTGCAACTGCATGTTACTCGTGCCCTCATAAATCGTGCCAATCTTGGCGTCGCGGAAGTACTTCTCCGCGGGGTACTCCTTGGAGTACCCGTAACCGCCGAACAACTCGAGCGCCTGGCCGGCGATCCGGTTGGCCACCTGGGAGCTGAACAGCTTGGCCATCGCCGCTTCCTCGACGAACGGCTGCCCCTGGTCCTTGAGCCGGGCCGTGTTGTAGACCATCAATCGGGCCGCCTCGAGTTCCACCTTCATCTGGGCGATCTGGAACTGGACCCCCTGGAAATCGGCGATCGGCTTCCCGAACTGCTGCCGCTGCTTGATGTACTCCACGCAGCAGTCGAGCGCGCCCTGGGCCACCCCGATCATCTGGGCCCCGATCCCGATCCGCCCCTCGTTCAGCGTCTCGATGGCAACCTTGTACCCGATGCCCACCGGACCGAGAACGTTGCCGGCCGGAACCTGGCATCCCTCGAGAATCAGCTCGCACGTGCTGGAGGCGCGGATCCCGAGCTTGTTCTCCTTCTTCCCGACCGAAAAGCCGGGGAAGTCACGCTCCACCAGGAAGGCGGTGATGCCCTTGTAGCCCTTCGAGAAATCGGTGTTGGCAAAGACGATGAAGATCCCGGCCTCGGCGCCGTTGGTGATCCAGAACTTCCGGCCGGTCAGCTCCCAGCCGTCGCCCTTCCTTTCCGCCTTGCACTGGAGCGCAAAGGCGTCGCTTCCGCTGGCCGGTTCGGACAGCGCGTAGGCGCCGAGGAGCCCGGTGGTCATCCGGGGGAAGAGCCGCTGCTTCTGCTCGTCGGTGCCCCAGCGGAGAATGGCGTTGTTCACCAGGGTGTTGTGGACGTCGACATAGATGGCCGCCGACGCATCCACGCGGGCCAGTTCCTCGATGGCGAGGGTGGCCAGGAAGATCGAGCCGCCGGATCCGCCGAGGGCTTCGGGGACTTCGATCCCCATGAGTCCCATGTCGAAGAACTTGGTGACGATCTCCGGCCGGAACTTGGCGGCCTGGTCCATCTCCATGACGTGGGGTTTGACCTCCGTCTCGGCGAATTCGCGGACGGTCTGGCGGAAGAGCTGCTCTTCCTCGGAGAGGATCGAGAGCGCGCTGGGCGACGTTAGGGTGTCCGACATGGGAACTCCAAGCAGGTGAATGAGATCCGCCGCAAAGATAGCCTCGATCCGGGGACCTTTGAAGAACGCCCAAGGCGGGCGGTTGGCCGCTCCGGCCTGGGGACTCATGATGAAAGAC
>CADEGB010000237.1 GCA_902826755.1 uncultured Gemmatimonadota bacterium | reverse complement strand
GACCACCACCCACCACCCGGGGAACCCGTTTGACCCGCCAGCGCCATTCGAACCCTACGTGCCGCCGACCGGTCCCGAGTCGCCAGGGGGGAAGATCCCAGAGGTAGAGCAGCAGCGGGCATCGATGACGGCGAGCATACTCGAAGCCGGCCACCGCGCCCTGCCCGTCCATGGCCACCGCAATCCGCGCGGGGGCGTCGCCCTCGGTCTCGATCGAAAAGCCGGCCGCGCGAAGGGTCGGCACCACGAGGGTGCAGAACCGGTTGGGCGCAAACCAGCGGAAGTCGGTCACGTCAGACCAGCTCGTAGTTTCGGAACTCAAAGAACCGGCGGCCCGTTAGGCGCTCGACGACATCCGACGCGTGAAAACGGAGGTGCTCCCACTCGAAGAACGGCTCGGTGACGCGGCGGATCGGGTCTCCCCGATGGCGGGCGACCCAATCCGCGGCCACCGCGGGATGGGTCTCCCGGAACGGGCGGAGGCCGGGAAACCAGCGGAGGACCGCCCGGTCGAACTCGTATTCGGGCCGGTCGGGATAGAGGCTCCGATCGACACCGGCCCGCCCACGCAGGGCCGCCCCCGAGCGAGTCCAGCCGTAGTGGAACATCTCCGCGTCGGCGAGTTTGGCCCTGATCCGGCGGTGCGACGGACCCTGGCGAAAGCCCTGCGCGTCGCGGTACGGGTGGATATCGGCCGCCGGATCGAGGCGAACGGCCCGTACTTCGCGGCGGTACCAGCGGCGGTTGACCGCCTCGGTGTCGGGATCGCCGAACAGGTGGCGATAGCGGACGACGACGCCCTCGACCCGGGGATCGGCGGCCGCCACCCGGATCGTTTCGGCCAGCACCGGCGCTCCGCGCTCGTGCAGCACTTCGTCGGCCTGGATGTAAAGGCCCCACGGATGCGCGCAGGCCCGCATGGCCCGGGCCGTTTCGGTCCGGAGCACCGATTCGCCCCGGGAGAAATCCCATTCGGTTTCGAGGATCCGAACCTTCGGATCGGTCAGGGACCGGACCAAATCGAGGGTGGCATCGGTCGAGCGGCCAACATTGACGACCACTTCGTCGCAGATGGGAAGCAGCGATGGGATGCTCTCGAGGACCGGAAAGTCGAGCTCGACGGCGTTTCGGACGATGGTGAAGCCGGAGATCTTCACCGGAGGGACTCCGTCAGCAGCCGTTCGAGGCGATGACGCCAGGTATGTTCGGCGAGTGCCCGGGCCCGGGCCCGTTCGGCGATCGCGGTCCGCCCGGTGGGATCGGCCAGCAGCCCCTCGGCGCGGCGGCGGAGTTCGGCGACCGAATCGAACAAGACGATTTCCTGATCCGGCACGAAGTGCCTCGGCACGTCGGCTTTGGCGTCGCACAACTGGACGGTGCCGATGGCGGCCAGCTCGAAGACCCGGCGGTTGGCACCGGTTCCGTACCGGCCGCGCTCGGCCGGTTCGCCGAAAAACTGGTGCACGTTGAGCGCGATCCGCGCGTTCGAAAAGGCCTTCACGAAATCGTCGCCATAGAGCGGACCCTGGGGCCATCCCGGGCCCCAGACCGAAACCCCAAGATCCTCGAGGGCCGCGAGGGCACGAGCCCGTTCGGTCTCGTGTGACCCCACGAACGCGATCGTGCTCGCCGGCCAGCGCGGATCCCGCAAGGGACGATGGTACTCGGGCTCGCACCCCTCGGCCAGGTACTCGGCACTCCGCCCCAGCGCCCGGTGGCGCTCGACCATCGACGTGTCGAAGATGAAGCAGCGGTCGTAGGCGCGGCCAATCGAGAGCGACAACTCGAGCAGGTGGGGGCTGTCGGGAAACCAATTGACCCAGCGAGCGCGCGTCCGGGTCCGGATCGAGTCGATGGCCTCGGCGGGGAGCGCCGCCCCCTTGAAGACGAGGACGAGATCGGCGCGGTGGCCCCGGATGGTGTGCTCGAGCCGGCTGGGCAGCCGACGTCCGAGCAGCGCATCGAACCCTCGGGTCCGTTCCTCGCAGGTGGCCACCTCGACGCCGAGGGTGGTCAGCGCCCGAGCGAGGGCGCCCCCGGTCCGATGGTAGCGCTGGTTGAACTTCGCCACCAGGACGACCCGCGCCCCCGCGAACGACATGCCGGCGGCGGGGCGGCGTCAGCCGCCCGCCGGTTCCTCGGCGGGTCTGGCGTCGGACTTGAGGCCGACGGCTTCGAGCAGGCGGGCGGCCCGGTGCATGTGGGTGTGCCGCGCCAGCAATTGACGCCGGGCGGCGGCTCCCATTTCCTCGGCGCGCTGGGGCGCGTGAATCAACTCGCCGACCCGTTCCTTGAGTTCCTTCGGGGTGGTGAACGTGACGACCTCGGAGCCGACCTCGAAGTACTTGGAGAGATCGGTCCGTTCGTCGACCACCTGGGCCACCCCCATGGCGGCCAGCTCGAAGACGCGCTGGTTGCAGAAGGCGAAGGAGGTCCCGCCATCGATGCCGTGATGGATGTTCACGGCCACAGAGGCACCTCCGTAGGCGCGGACGAACTCGGCCGTGGTCCGGAACTCACCGCGGCAGTAGTCCCGGAGCGCGGTCTTCCGCCAACCGGGGCCCCAAAGGGCCAGGCCGAACTCGAGCAACTCGACCAGGAATTTTTCCCGGGTGGGCGTGGCGCTCCCCGCAAATACCACGTTGGCCCGGTACTGGTCCTTGCTCCGGAGCGGCCGATAGACCGACGGATCCGCGGCGAGGGGCAGGACCTCGGCCGTGCGACCGAAGGACCGTTCGCAGGCGGCAGCCACGTCGGACCCCGCGACGAAGATGTCGTCGTAGGCTCGGGCCACGGCGACGATCTCGTCCACCCGGCTCATGTCGTCGGGAAACCAGTTGACCATCCGGACGCCGGTGGCGGCCCGGATCGAGTCGACGAGATTCTCGTCGACGTCGTATCCGCCGATGACGAGGAGGACACTGGCCTCGGCCACCTGAATGCTTTTCAGGAGCCGGGACCGGAGGTCGGTGCCGCCCCAGAGGCCAAGGAGACCGGCGCGGCGCCGGAGGTCGAACTGGGTAACGTCGCAGCCGAGCCGCTCGAGGGCGCGGGCCCGCTGGGACGAATGGGCATGCTCGCCGTCGTCGAACGGCGCGATCAAGAGGACCGACGGTGCGGTCACGCCACCTCCTCCGCGGTACGGAACTGCAGGTCATACAACCTGCGATAGAGGCCGCCTCGGGCCAGGAGCGCCAGGTGGGGCCCCCGTTCGATGATCCGGCCGTCTTCGAGCACCAGAATCTCGTCAGCGTGCTGCACGGTCGCCAGTCGGTGGGCCACCACGAGCACGGTTCGGTCCCGCATCAGCCGGTCGATGGCCTCCTGGACCAGACGCTCGGACTCGGTGTCGAGCGCACTGGTGGCCTCGTCGAGGATCAGGATCGGCGGGTCCCGGAGCAAGGCTCGGGCGATCGCAATCCGCTGCCGCTGGCCGCCGGACAACCGGGTGCCCCGCTCCCCGAGGAGGGTGTCGAATCCCTCAGGGAGCCGGGACACGAAATCGAAGGCGTTGGCCGCCCGGGCCGCTTCGCGAACCTGATCCCGGGTGGCCAGGGGCCGCCCGTAGGCAATATTGGCGTGGACGGTGTCGTTGAGCACCACCGTGTCCTGACTGACCAGGCCGATCAGGTCGCGAAGTGACCGGCGGGTCAGGTTGGTCAGCGGGACGCCGTCGAGCCGGATCTCGCCCGCGGACGGATCGTGAAACCGGGGCACCAACTCCAGCAGGGTGGTCTTCCCGGCCCCCGACGGCCCCACGATGGCGACCACCTTTCCCTTGGGCACCGCGAACGATACGTCGGTGACCACAGCCTCGGTATCGTACTGGAAGGATACCCGGTCGAAGACGAGGTCCCGCTCGAACCGCGCCGGGACGGCGTCGGGCCGGTCGACTTCGCTGGCGGGGCGGTCGAGCCAGGCAAAGACGCGCTCGGCGGCCGCGAGCGCCAGGGCCATCGAGGTCGGGAACTGGGAGAGCGCCTTGATCGGCGCCATCATCTTGAGCGCCATCGCCAGGAAGCCGATGGTCACTTCCGGGCTCAGGGTAACGCCGATCACGTCCGGATTGGAGGCCGCCCAGATGATCAAAATGATGACCATGCCGCCGAAGATCTCGCTGACCGGGTGGGTCAGGGTCTGGAACCGCTGGGTTCGAATCAGCCGTCGTCGATAACGGTCTGATTGTTCCGCGAAGGCGGCGATTTCCTGCTCTTCGGCGCCGTAGCCTCGGATCAGCTTGATGGCACCGAGACGTTCGGTGACGGTCGAGGTCAGCTGGCCCCGCTGCTCGGCCCATTCGCCTGCGTGGCGGCGGAGCCGGCGGAGGAGTTGCTGGATCCCGAGCACGAGGATCGGCGCGGTGGCAAGAGTGATGGCGGTCAGCCGCCAACTGATGCCCGACAGAATGAAGAGGGACGAGAGAATGAGGACCAGGTTCTGGAAGAACGAACCGAGCGCGGCGGTCACCGCCTGCTTCGACTGGTCGGCATCGGCGATGATCCCGGACACCAGCTGCCCCTGTCGGGTCCGCTGGAAAAAGCCGAGATCGATGGTCAGGAGGTGGCGATAGAGTTTGACCCGGAGGTCGCGCACCAGGCCTTCCTGGACCCCGATCGACAACTGCCCGCCGGCGTACCCGAACAGGTTCTTGAGGAGCAGACCCGCCAGGAGGAGCATGACGAGCCGGGTACCGGCCTCCCCGGGATCGGCGCCGCCGAGAAACGGGGACAGCAGCTGGTTGCTGATCGCCTCGAGTTGGGTGCTCGGCTGCGCCAGGGCGCCGGCCGTGCCAAAGAGGGTCTTGAGGAGCGGAATCAGGATGATGATGGTGATCCCGTCGAGGATCGACGCCATCAGCGTGCAGCCCAGTCCCAGCGCGAAAAGGCCCCAGTAGGGCCGGGCTACCTCGAAGAGTCGTCGCGCGACGCGCGGCTGCATGGTTGGAAGCTAATAGGCCGTTATCTTCCGGTCCCCCTGCCACCCCCAAGCGACCCACGAACTTGGCGCCACGGATTCTGCTCGTTCGGATGAGTTCGATGGGGGATATCCTCCTGACGACCCCGTTGGTACGCGCCATCCGGACTCGCCACCCGGATGCGTGGATCACCTATCTGACCAAGACGCCGTTTCTCGGCCTCCTGGAGCACAACCCGCGGATCAACGAGTTGATCGGGTACGATCCGGTCAAACCGCTGCGGCCTCTGGCAGCCCATCTGGCCGCGGAGCGGTTTACCCACCGGCTCGACCTCCACGGCAGCCTTCGGACTCGGGCCCTTCGGGCCATGGTTCCGGGACCGTGGCATGGCTACCCGAAACATCGGTTGTCCCGGAGCCTCCTGATCTACGGCAAGAAGAACTGGTACCGCGACCGGCGGCCGGTGGTCGAGCGCTACTTCGACGCGGCCCGGGGCCTCGACGTGACCCCGGACGGCCAGTCGCTCGAGTTCTTCCTCCGCCGCGACGCCCTCGACCGGGCCACCCGGTTCCTGGCGGAACGGGGGCTGGGCCGAGAACGGGCCCTGGTGGCGGTCTGTCCCGGGGCCCAGCACGCCACCAAGCGGTGGCCAGTCCGATCATGGCAACACCTGGTGACGCTCCTGACCACCCGCGGTCACGACGTGGTGGTGTTAGGCGGCCCGGCGGAGGCCGCCCTCGGCGAGGACGTCGCGGCCGCCGGCGCGGAGTACGCGGCGTCCGCGGCGGGGCTGGCCGAGTTTTCGGTCAGCGCCGCGTTCCTGAAACTGGCCCGCTGCGCCGTCAGTGGCGACACCGGCCTGCTCCACCTGGCCACGGCCGTGGGCACACCCGTGGTGGGGCTCTACGGGCCGACGGTCGAGCCGTTCGGATTCTTCCCCTACCGGGCCCGAGCCACCGTGCTCCAGCGGGACCTGCCATGCCGGCCCTGCAGCGCGATGGGCGGGCCGACCTGCCCCCTCGGTCACCACCGGTGCCTCACCGAAATCGGCCCCGACGCGGTGTTCGACGCGATCCGACGGTTGCCACGATGAGCGCCCAGAGCCCAACCGCGCGAACCCTGGCCGAGTGGATGGCCGCGGCCCCCCGGGGACCGCGTCGCGACGGGATCTTCGCGCTCTGGCTCACCGTTCGGGTCATCGAGGACCTGCCGAACCAGGGCGCCGTCGTCGACCGGGCGTTCCGGCGGCGGGTCGGGCTCCTCGACCGGCGCCTCTCGAGCCTGGCCCTCCCGGTCCCGCTTCGACGGGGTTTGACGGGCGTGCTGACCCGGCTCCGGGATGCCGGGCGGGGCGACGCCGGCAGCCTGCTCCAACTCCTCGGCGCCGGCGCCCGGGAGACGATCGGCCCGGAGGCAGTCGAACTCTTCACCCGGGCCGCTCGGGCAACCCGGTGAGCCTCCCGTCGGTGCCCCGGTGCCTCTATGTTGTCTCCCGGAACGAGGTTGGGAGCGGCCATGGCTGGTCATAGCAAGTGGAAACAGATCAAGCGGAAAAAGGCGGTCACCGACTCCCGTCGGTCGTCCGTCTGGACCAAGTGCATCCGGGAAATCACCGTCGCGGCCAAGGCCGGCGGGGGTGACCCCGGCGGCAACCCGCGGCTCCGGACCGCCATCGACGCCGCCCGCGCGGTCAACATGCCCAACGACAACATCGACCGCGCCATCAAGAAGGGCACCGGCGAGCTCGAAGGGGCGATCTACGAAGACGTGAGCTACGAGGGCTACGGCCCGGGCGGAGCGGCCATCTACGTCGAAGGGACGACCGACAACGCCAACCGGACCGTGGCCGAGGTCCGCCACGCGTTTGCCCGCAACGGGGGCAACCTCGGCGCTGGCAACTCGGTGGCGTGGATGTTCGACCGGAAGGGCCAGATCTTCCTCGATGCCTCCAAGTCGGCGGAGGACCAGACCCTCGAGGACGCCCTCGAGGCGGGAGCCGAGGATTTCATGAAGGACGGGGAGCAATACCTCGTCACCACGGCCCCGAACGACTTCCACCTGGTCAAAGACGCGTTGATTGCCCGGAAGTACGCCATCGAGTCGGCCGAAATCGCCATGGTCCCGAAGAACACGGTCAAGGTCGAGGGCGAGGACGCCACCAAGATCCTCAAGCTGGTGGAGATGCTCGAGGAACTGGACGACGTTTCCAAGGTATTCGCCAACTTCGACATCGACGCCGCGACGCTGGCGGTCCCGCAGCCGTAGGGACCAGTCTCGAACCG